>NZ_DAINNK010000033.1:8160-45484 GCF_036735925.1 Povalibacter sp. | reverse complement strand
GGGCGCCGCCGCGGGCGCTGCGACGGCAGCGCCATGGCAAAGAAAGACGCCGAACCCGCCAACCAGCACGGCCCTCGCGGTGGTTGCGCCGATGAGCCCCGCCGCGACCAGCGCACCGAGCACGATGACGGAGATCGCGATCATCGGTTCGATCGCCGGCAGGCCAATGCCGTTCGCACCCGCTGCAGCACCGATCAGCATCGCGAGCGGAAACACGATCGGCAGCGTCCACACCGCGCGCCGTCCGAGACGCACGGCCCACAGGCCGACGGCGATCATCGCCAGCAGATGATCGATGCCCGTGAACGGATGCGCGAAGCCCGCGACGAAATCGTGCGCGCCATGACCTTCGGGGTGAGCCAGCGCCAGCGGCGCAAAGGCGAAAGCGACGAGAGCGGCCGACAGCCGACGCACGAACGATGCAGTCATGAGTTTTCCTTGTGGGTCCCCAACGCGAGAGTCGAATCGACGATAGCCGACGCGTCGCGACGGTGACAAACGTCATTCGACGTAGACGACGCGGTACCTGTCTGTAGGTCAGGCTTTAGCCTGACTCCCCAGAGGCCGGCTAAAGCCGGCTCCACAGCGGAGAGTGAATCTCCGGTTGACGCCCGACCACCAACCCCAATATCTTGTGTCCGCCAGCGGTGCCCGCCCCAACGGGATGGGCCTAAGAGGGAATCCGGTGCCCAGTAAACCTGAAAGGTGAATCTGGAAGTCCGGAGCTGCCCCGCAGCGGTAATCGGGAACGAAAGGCGTCGAGACACTCCGGTGCGAACCGGGGGAAGTGACGTCCGGTAGATCAGCCTCGCCAGAGGCCCGCCCGACAGCCCGAAGACCTGCCGCGGACTTCGCCACTTCGGTGGCGATGACAGGCTGTCGGGCTCTCGTGGGCGGAGCTGGCGGAAGTGACTGCCGTCGCGGTCGCTCTCCTCCTCATTCCTTCCATCGTGGCCCGTTTCCGCTCGCGGGAGCGGCAGGCCACGATTCGGGTGCATTGCCTGCCGCCGTTGCGTTCGGCATCAGTCAATGCATGCGACGTCGGGCCTGCTGTCTTCCCGGGCAACCGCTTGAGGGGAGACAGACATGCAGCAGGCCACTTCGATCGGCGCCGCGAGCGCCCAAAGCAATTTCAGACTCACGTCCCCGCCCGCCGCGCGCACCCAGATGCGTGTCACCAAGCGCAGCGGCGACCACGAACCCGTCGACGTCAACAAGATCGTGCGCGCGGTGATGCGCTGCTGCGAGGGACTCGTCACCGTCGATCCGATGCGCGTCGCGCTCAAGACCATCGCCGGGCTGTACGACGGCGCCACGACGCGCGAACTCGATGAGCTGTCGATCCGCACGGCCGCCTCGTTCATGGCGGAAGAGCCCGAGTACTCGCGGCTCGCCGCGCGCCTGCTCGCCGGGTTCATCGACAAGGAAGTGCAGGGTCTCGGCGTGTATTCGTTCTCGCAGTCGATCCGCCTCGGCTTCGACACCGGCCTGATCAACGAGCGCGTGCTGGGCTTCGTCGAAGCCAATGCGCGCAAGCTCAACGATGCGATCGATGCCTCGCGCACGAACGGGCTCGAATACTTCGGCCTGCGCACGCTGTACGACCGCTACCTGCTCAAGCATCCGACCCGCCGGCTCGTCATCGAAACGCCGCAGCAGTTCTGGATGCGCATCGCGGTGGCGCTGAGCGCGACGGTGCAGGAGACGATCGATCTGTACCAGCTGTTCTCGAACCTCGACTACATCGCCAGCTCGCCGACGCTGTTCAACGCCGGCACGCGTCACGAACAGCTGTCGAGCTGCTTCCTGCTCGATTCGCCGCAGGACTCGCTCGAATCAATCTACGACAAATACAAGGACATCGCGCTGCTGTCGAAATTCTCCGGCGGCATCGGCGTCGCCTGGCATCGCGTGCGTTCGGAAGGCTCGCTGATCCGCGCGACCAATGGCCTGTCGAACGGCGTCGTGCCGTGGCTGAAGACGCTGGATTCGTCGGTCGCCGCCGTGAACCAGGGTGGCAAACGCAAGGGTGCGGCCTGTGTGTATCTGGAACCCTGGCACGCCGACGTCGAATCGTTTCTGGAACTGCGCGACAACACCGGCGACGAAGGCCGGCGCACGCATCACATCAATCTCGCCAACTGGATTCCCGATCTGTTCATGCGCCGCGTCGAAGCGGACGAGCAATGGTCGCTGTTCGATCCTGCCGACGTGCCGGAACTGCCCGACCTGTTCGGCCCCGCGTTCGAGGACGCCTACGTCCAGGCCGAAGCGCGCGGCATTGCGCGCAAGACGCTGCGCGCCCGCGATCTGTACGCCCGCATGATGCGTGTGCTCGCGCAGACCGGTAACGGCTGGATGACCTTCAAGGACAAGTCCAACCTCGCCTGCAACCAGACGGCGAAACCGGGCAACACGGTGCATCTGTCGAATCTCTGCACTGAGATTCTCGAGATCACGAGCAACGGCGAAACGGCCGTATGCAATCTCGGCTCGATCAATCTCGCCCGCCACCTCTCCTCCGACCCCCTCTCCTCCGATCCCCTCCCCCGCTCCGCGGGGGAGGGCCAGGGTGGGGGTTTTCCGGCCTTCGACTTCGACAAACTCGCCCACACCGTCCAGATCGCCGTGCGCCAACTCGACCGCGTCATCGACCTGAACTTCTATCCCATCGCCACCGCACGCGCCTCCAACATGCGCTGGCGTCCGGTCGGCCTCGGCGTCATGGGTCTGCAGGACGTGTTCTTCCAGCTGCGCCTGCCCTTCGACAGCGAAGCCGCACGCCAGCTTTCGACCCGCATCGCCGAGACGATCTACTTCCACGCGCTGCGCACGTCGATGGAACTCGCCCGCGAACACGGCGCACACGCTGCCTTCGCCGACACGCGCGCCGCGCAGGGTGAGCTGCAGTTCGATGCCTGGGGCGTCACGCCGTCGGAACCTGCGCGCTGGGACGAACTGCGCACCGAGATCCGCACGCACGGCCTGCGCAACAGCCTGCTGATCGCGATCGCGCCCACGGCGACCATCGCATCGATCGCCGGCTGCTACGAATGCATCGAGCCGCAGGTGTCCAACCTGTTCAAGCGCGAAACGCTGTCCGGCGACTTCCTGCAGATCAACCGCTACCTGGTGGAGGAACTGAAGCAACTCGGCCTGTGGACCGACGAGATGCGCAATGCCATCAAGCTCGCCGACGGCTCGATCCAGAACCTGACCGAACTGCCGGAAGAACTGCGTTCGATCTATCGCACCGCGTGGGAACTGCCGATGCGCGCGCTGATCGATCTCGCCGCGGAGCGCGGCGCGTACATCGACCAGAGCCAGTCGCTGAACCTGTTCATGGCGAACCCGAACATCGGCCAGCTTTCCAGCATGTACATGTATGCGTGGAAGCGCGGACTGAAGACGACCTACTACCTGCGCTCGCGACCGGCGACGCATATCGCGAAGACCACGGTGCGCGCGGAAGCGGCGAAGGTCAGCGATACGGATGCGGTCGTGTGCTCGCTCGAAAATCCTGAACTTTGCGAGGCCTGCCAGTAATGAACGCCCCCACCCCAACCCTCCCCCGCTTCGCGGAGGAGGGAGCCGGAACGACGCTGCCTTCTTCAGCCCCCTCCTCCGCGCAGCGGGGAGGAGGAGCGCGAAGCGCGACGGAGATCCCCCGGAGAGGGGAGAGGGTCGGGGTGGGGGCCGCCGACGCGCCCGTATCACTCCTGAACCCCGGCTTCGACCTCACGCTGCGCCCCATGCGCTACCCGCGCTTCTACGAGATGTATCGCGCGGCGATCAAGAACACCTGGACGGTGGAGGAGATCGATTTCCAGATCGATCTCGGCCACCTGCGCCAGCGCATGACGCCAGCCGACCGACACCTGATCGAACGGCTGGTGGCGTTTTTCGCCACCGGCGATTCGATCGTGTCGAACAACCTCGTCATCAGCCTGTACCGGCACATCAATGCGCCCGAGGCACGCATGTACCTGTCGCGGCAACTGTTCGAGGAAGCGCTGCACATCCAGTTCTACCTCACGCTGCTCGACAACTACGTGCCCGATCCGGATCGTCGCGCGCAGGCGTTCGCGGCCATCGAGAACATTCCCTCGATCCGCCGCAAGGCGGAGTTCTGTCAACGCTGGACGGATGAAGTGTTCGCGCTGGAAAGCACGGCGAGCGATGACGACAGACGCCGCTTCCTGCTCAATCTCACCTGCTTCGCGAGCTGCATCGAAGGCCTGTTCTTTTTCGGCGCCTTCGCCTACGTCTACTTCCTGCGCTCGCGCGGCCTGCTGCCGGGTCTCGCCGCCGGCACGAACTGGGTGTTCCGCGACGAGAGTGCGCACATGGCGTTCGCGTTCGAAGTCATCAACACCGTGCGCCGCGAAAGCCCGCACCTGTTCGATGCGCAGTGGGCCGCACAGGTGCAGTCGATGATCGAGGAAGCCGTCGAATGCGAAGCTGCCTTCGCCGACGACGTGCTGTCAGGCGGCGTGGTCGGCCTGACCAAGCGCGAAATGCGCCAGTACCTGGAGTACGTCGCCGACCAGCGCCTGGTGATGCTCGGCCTGGCGCCGCGCTACGGCTCGCGCAACCCGTTCCCGTTCATGGAACTGCAGGACGTGCAGGAACTCACCAACTTCTTCGAACGCCGCGTGTCGGCGTACCAGGTCGCGGTGCAGGGCGAGGTGGCGTTCGATCAGGCTTTCTGAATCGGAGAGGAAAATGGCCGCAAAAAGGCGCAAAGCTCACAAGGTCAGAAAGAGAAAAGAAGTTCTTTCCCGCCTTGCAGCTTTTGCGCCTTTTTGCGGCCATTCCTCTGCTCTTCACCGCTCCATCTCCCAGATGCGCTTCGCATCGAGCGGCGAGACGAACAGGAGTTTGCCGGCCATGCCGGTGCGGGCGACGCCCTGCACTTCGTAGAGCATCTCGAAGGAGTTCGCGGTGCCGGCGCCGCGTGCGATTTCCTGGAGTCCGGCAACCGATGAAGCAGCCGCGGCGGCGTGGGTAACACCTGTATCGCGCGCGCCGGCAATGATCACGACGCGGTTCGCGCCGGGGCCGGGGAACGCGGACACGAAGCCGTAGTCGAGGTAGCGCGTTTCGGTCGTGTCGCCGCCGGTGCTTCGATATCTCGCGTCCGTCTTGAGATCGATGAGTTCGTCGTACGTGCCGCCGAGCGCGATGCGCGAGGCGGAGAACGTCGGATCGCCGAGAATGCCGAGGCCGCTCAGGAAACCGATGTAGACGATGTGACTGTTCGTCAGCATGCTGCCGTTGAGATCGGACATGAGCATGACCCGCACGCGCTTCTTCGTACCCAGCACCGGCACGATGTCCTGCAGCGCGAAGGCGGCGGAGGTCGGCAGGTAGGTGAGATTCAGGTTGCGATAACGCTCCATCACCTTCGGACTGACTTCGACCTGGTGCACGAAGTCGTCGGTCGAATTGATGAAGAACTCGCGGACCAGGCGACGGATGTGACCGGACTCGTCCGTCTCGCCCATCATGTAGTAGTCGCCGACGACGATGGTGATGGGCAGATCGTCGTTCAGCAGCGGCGCCCAGATCGGACTGGTGCGGGCCTGCTGCAATTGCGTGTCGACGGGTGCCGGCTTCGTCAGCAGATAGGTCGTCAACGATCCCAGCGCCGCCGCTGCCACCAGCGCCGCGGCAATCAGCCAGCGTCGTCCGGGGCGAACCGTCACCGTTGCCGGCAGGTCCGATTCCGTCGCGACCCCCGGCTGCTCTTCGACCGTCAGCCGGTATTCGCCCTTCGGGATCGAGATCCGCGCCGGCGTACCACCGACGCCGGTGTAGTACTCATCCAGACGCCGCCTCAGTTTGTGAACGTAGACGCGCACCACCGAGTCCTGCGACACGTCGAAGCGGCTGTCCTTGCCGAACACCTTGAACGCGATCTCGAGTTCCTTGGGCGCTTCGCCGGCCAGCGATCGTTCGAGCAGAAAGTCGAACAGCCGTGACAGCGCACCGGGCTTGCCGAGCGCGCCACTGGCGCGGATCAGCTCGGCCTGTTGCTGCAGCGGCGAAAGATCGGCCATGGAGATCGTGTCGAGAAATCTGAAGGGGCTTGAATCGTAACAGGCCGGTCCCGGGTTAACGTTAAATAACGTCAGAGCAAACAGTAAATTACTGGCGCCGCGAACTCGCGAAAACAACTCTCCTGCGCCACCGGCGATCCATCGCCGGTGCAGACCTAACAACTATTACGCGCACTGGAGTTACCGCCTTGTCACGCCCGCTCGTCGCCACCGCCCTGGTGCTGTCCGTCGTTTCTCCCTCTGCCGTCGCCGATACGCTCGAAGAGGTGCTGGTCACTGCCCGCAGCATCGAGGACACGCTGCCGCTGGAATTGACCCGCTACGGCCACGACGTCGAAACGGTGAGCGCCGACCAGATCGCCGCCGCCGGCTATGTAGACGTGAGCGCAGCCCTGCAATACCAGGTGCCGGGGTTGTTCGTCTCGCCGGGAAGCGGTCCCTTCGACTACGTGGACGTGTCGCTGCAGGGCTCGCGCCCCGGCGATGTGCTGTGGCTGGTCGACGGCGTGCGCATCAACAACCGCATCTTCAATGACACGAGCCCGGATGCCCTGCCCGCCAACATGGTCGAGCGCATCGAGGTGCTGAAGGGCGCCGAGAGCCTGTTCTACGGCACCCAGGGCGTGGCCGGCGCCATCAACATCGTGACGCGCGCCTTCAGCGACGAGCCCGGCGGCAACCTCAGAGCCGGCCTCGACAGCAACGACGGCTATCACCTGAGCGGCTTCGGCCGCGGCGCGCTCGGCAATCACAAGTTCGTGGCCTATGCCTCGAAGGACGAAGGCGACGGCTATCGCCAGTTCGATATCTACCAGCCGAGCGCGACCGACCGTGATCGCAGTTACGACGTGAAGAACGTGGGCCTGAAATACGGCTACGACTTCGGTGACCGCGCGCACTTCGACCTGCTGTGGCATCACACCGACGCGATGCTGGACAACAACTCCGCCGCGCGCACCAAACGCAGCTACAACCATCGCAACGAGGACATCGCCTCCGCGAAGTTCGCCTTCAAGGCGAACGACGCCGTCGAACTGCTGGTGAAGGCGTACCTGCACGACTGGGACACGAGCTACGCGAACATCCAGAACCGTCCCGGCACATTCGAGGAAGTCGTGATCTTTCCGGCAGGCACCTACTGGGGCTTCAAGGACTACGGCGGCACTGCGCTGGCCAAGCTCACACCCGGCGGCAAGCTCGAATACCACCTCGGCTACGACTACCAGAACTACACGGCACGCGACGAGGTCTATCCGATCGCCGGCGAGACGGAGACGGTGAACGCATTCTTCGGCGACATCCGCACTGCTGAGAATGCTTTCGACCGGCTCAACGTCGCCGCCGGCGTGCGCTACAACCGCGGCAGCGGCGGCAAGGATGCGACGGTGTGGAACGTCAGCAGCCGCTATGAAATCTCGGATGCGTTGTACGCGCAGGGCGTCGTCGGCACGGCCTTCCTGCTGCCGAGCGCAGAGCAGCTCTACTACGTCGGCGTTCCGGGCGACGACGAATACGCCGGCAACCCCGACCTGAAGCCGGAGGAGAGCCGCAATCTCAACCTGTCCATCGGCGGCGAGATCGCGCTGGCGTCCAGCACACTTGGCTGGCGGCTGACCGGCTTCGCACGCGACGTCGACAATCTCATCGACATCGGCACCGACGATCCCGCCTACCCCAACGGTCGCTACGAGAACGTCGCGGGTACGGTCGAAGTGCGGGGCGCGGAAGCTGCGATCACCGCGCCGCTCGGCGATGCGTTCCGACTCGATGCCAGCTACACCTGGACGCGCTCGCGCGATGAAGGCTCGGACGAGCAGCGCCCGCGCACGCCGCAGCGCTTCGCCAAGGCCGGTCTGACGTACACGCCCGTCGGCGGTCGCCTCGAAGCCGGCGCGTCGCTGTACTGGGTGGGCGATGTGTACTGGGTACTCCCCGCCTTCGGCCGCCAGAACTTCGGCAACTACACGACGCTGAATCTCTCGACCCGCTTCTACGTCGATGAGGCCCGTCATCACCGCATAGGCGCAAGCATCGAGAACGTGTTCGACGAGGAATACGCCACCCGCCTCCAGCAGGTCCAGGCCGACGACGGCAGCGGCCCGGTGAAAGTCCAGCGTCTCGGCGTACCGCAGACCTTCAACCTCAACTACACCTACAGCTTCTGACGCCCGCCTTGCCGGTTCCGACTGTTCCTGCGCACTCAGTTACCCCCGTAGCGGCGCAGGGAGGTCGGGACCGGCGACCTTCGGGAAATCGGAAGGAAGAATGGCCGCAAGAAGGCACAAAAAGACGCAAAGTTGAAAAGAGATCACTGAACCTGTTCTGACCTTGTGTCCTTTGCGCCTTTTTGCGGCCATTACTCCTCGTCTCATCATCAGATGAACATCAAGCACACGCTGTGGCGCTGGCTGGTCGTCGGACACCGATGGCTCGGCATCGTCACATGCGTGCTGTTCGCGCTGTGGTTCGCTTCCGGCCTCGTGATGATGTACGTCGGCTATCCGCAGCTGACGTCGCAGGAACGGCTGGCGCGGCTCGAACCGATCGACTGGTCGCGCGTGAAGGTCGAACCGCAGGCGGTGCTCGACGGACTGTCGCTGCCGCAGTACCCGCGCAGCTTTCGCCTGGTGATGGTGAATGGCGAGCCGGTGTACCAGATCGCGGGGATCGGCTGGCCGGTGCAGGCGGTCTCCGCCGCGGATGGACGTGCGATCGAGAACATCGAACCATCGGATGCATTGTCGATCGCGCGACGTTCGGCACCGGACGCTGCCCCGACGAAGGCACTGACGATCGAGCGCGACCAGTGGTCAGTCGCCGGCACGTTCGATCCGCATCGTCCCCTGCATCTCGTCGCGCTGAACGATGCGGACGGCACCGAGTGGTATGTCTCGTCGCGCACCGGAGAGATCGTGCTGGATTCGACGCGAGGCGAGCGCGGCTGGAACTGGGTCGGCGCCGTGCTGCACTGGCTGTACTTCCGCGACCTGCGCGCCAACGGACCGCTGTGGAGCCAGGTCGTGATGTGGACCTCGGGCGTCGGTATCGTCGTCGCCATCACCGGACTGTGGCTCGGCATCGATCGTCTGCGCCTGCGCCGTCGCAACCGCGCCGTATCGATCACGCCGTTTCGCGGCTGGATGGCGTGGCATCACGTGGCCGGCATCGTCGGCGGCGTGTTCCTGCTCACATGGATCTTCAGCGGCTGGCTGTCGATGGGACCGCCCGTGCCGTGGGAACGGCCTTTCGATCCGCTGCGGATGCAGGCCGGCGTGAGCGCCTACAGCGGCAACACCGAGGCGCGGTTTCCGGTCGCGCCGAACGTACTGCAGTCGCTGGGACGGCATCGCGGCGTCGAAGCGACCTTCGACTGGGCACTCGGCCAGCCGCGCATCGAACTGAAGGATGCCGCGGCACGTGCGGCGTTCATCGACGCATCCAGCGGCAGCGAAACGCCGCTCGACGAATCTGCGCTGGTGGCCGCGGCCCCGACACTCATCGCCGACGCGAAGCTCGTCGCCTCGCTGCGGCTGGAGCGAGAAGACGCTTACTGGTACTCACGCCGCAGCAAGCGCACCCTGCCGGTGCTGCGCTTCGTGTTCGACGATCCCGACCAGACCTGGGTCCATGTCGATCCGCGCAGCGGCAAGGTGATCGGCTGGATGCGCCGCAGCGACCGCATCCATCGCTGGCTGTTCAACGCCCTGCACAGCTTCGATTTCCGCTGGCTGCTGGCCTCGCGCCCCAGCTGGGACGCGCTGCTGTGGATGCTGTCGATCGCAGGAGTGGTCATTTCGGTGAGCGGCGTGACCCTCGGCTGGCGACATCTGACGCGGCGCTGACGCTCATCGGGACTCGCCTGGTGTTCTTGGCATTTCCTGGCGCATGCGATTCGGCGGCGTTGTGGCTCGAACCCACGCTTTGGCAAGCGCAGCAGCGAGGAACGACTGAACGCGATGGGCCAGGAAGGATGGGAACTCGTGCAGGCGGTAACGGCATCCCACCCCGACTCCTCTGCCTGGGCTGGACTGACCAATGCACTGCACTACATTTTCAAGCGTCCAGTGAGCTGAAAGCGAGCTGCCGCAACTGCCGCCCGCACCGCCAGCCTCAGCTGTTCCGCAACCGCCAGCAATAGTCGAAGTGCGCTGACTGGACGAGCGCGTCCGGAAAGTGCGTGCATTCGATACGGGGCACCACGGATCACGGTATCGAGCGGCCTCCGGATGCGAACCTCTGCAGATCCCTTCCGCCGCCGCCATTCACCCGCGCTAGCTTTTGTTCGCCGACTAAGGCCTGATCTCGATGTCTCAACATCAAGCAGGGAGAGATCGATGTCTTATCGTTGCTGCAGGGCAGGTTTGTTGCTATCCGTGTTTCTGGGCTCTGCAATGGCTCAGAACGATGCGCCGACGCAGCCAAGCCCATCAGCCTCAGGGATCGCTTCGAAAGGCGAGTCGCACGCAGCGGAAATCATGAAGCGCTTCCCGGCCCCCGGACAGATGATCGATATCGGCGGTCGGCGTCTTCATCTTTTCTGCAAGGGTGATCCGCAGCGCCCCTCGCTTGTCATCGAAGGAGCAGCCTTCGCGTCGAGCTACAGCTACTTCAAAGCGCAGGACGAAATGGCGAAGGTGGCACAGGTCTGCGTTTACGATCGGGCCGGACTCGGATGGAGCGATCAGGCGCCGCTGCCTCGGCCACTTGAAGATCGCGTCGACGACTTGCATCGGCTGTTGAACAGCGGCCCCGTTCGACTGCCAGTGATCCTCGCAGGACATTCGATGGGCGGCCTGCTCGTGCGCATGTACGAAAAGAAGTATCCGTCCGAGGTTGCGGGCCTGATTCTGATCGAGTCAAGCAACGAACGAGCGAATGCTACTGAGGAGGCGCGCAAGCAGGTCACACGAACGGCTGCTCAGATCGGAATGGCGTTTCCCGTTCTCGCCGCTGGCGGCGAGATTCCGCAAGTTCGAATTCCAAACGGGCCGCCAGAACAGGAGATCATTCAGCGCGAGAGCGTGTTTCGCGCCGGACAAGATGATCTGCTCGCCATGTCCGGAATAGACGAAGAGCTGCGCAAGTTCGGTGATCTGGGAACGCTCGGAGACAAACCTCTCATTGTCATCACGCGTGGGAAGCGCGATCCCGGGATGTCCGAGAGCATGGAGAAGGAATGGGCTGAATCGCATCGCTGGCTTGCGACGCTGTCATCGCGATCGACTCTTGTCGTCGCCGAGAACAGCGGTCACATGGTCAATTTCGATCGCCCCGACCTGCTGAGGGATGCCACGGAGCGACTGCTGAAGCTGCTCGGTGAATGATGGGCTCAATTGCCTTTCTCCAACATCGCATGCGTGTCCGCATCCAGTTCGGGGCACAGGTCCGACCGGGCCGCTTCGCATGTATCACGACACCGCGACAGGAAACAGGCACGGAAACATCCCCCTTCGCAATCTCCCCCGGTTACTCTCCCGTCGCGGATCAAAAAGCAGAATCACAACGGGAGTGCCCATGTTCTCCGGAATCAATGCTTTCACGCTGTTTCACGTGATGTTGAGTGTGGTCGGAATCATTTCCGGCCTGGTGGTCATCGGCGGTCTGCTGACGGCGCAGCGGCTGTCGGGGTGGACGCCGGTTTTCGTATGGACAACGGTTGCTGCGACGGCAACCGGTTTTGTGTGTTCGTTCAATGGTGTTACGCCGGCGGTCGGGGCTGGCGTTGTGTCGCGGGTCGTGCTGATCCTGCTGCTCGTGGCGTTGTACGTGAAAAAGCTCGCGGGCGGATGGAACAGGACGTATGTCATCACCGCCGTCATTTCCGTTTATCTGAACTGCTTCGTGCTGGTCGCGCAGCTCTTCCTGAAGATGCCGGCGCTGCAGGCGCTCGTGCCGAATGGCAATGAGCCGCCGTTTGCGATCTCGCAGGGTATCGTGCTGTTGCTGTTTGTTTGTGCGGGGTATGCGGCGGTGAAGAGGTTGCGCGCAGCGGGGTGAGCCCCCTCCCTGTCCCTCCCCCGCTGCGCGGAGGAGGGGACGCCTCTTCACGCACCACGCCGTTCGATTGTGGCTTCGCGTCACCAGTGCCGGGCAAGCGTACGGGTGCACCAGCCGGATACTCGATAAAGTTGTTCAGCACTTCATTGGAGGGATCATGAAAACCATCTCGGTCGCCGAGGTGAATCGGCATTTTTCCGAAGTGCTGCGCGAGGCGACGCGTGGGCAAACCATTTTGATTACCTCGCGAGGGAAACCTGTAGCGACACTGGGGCCCGCTTCGGGGAGGCCGCAGTCCGTACGGCAGCCAGGAACGCATTGCTTGCGCGCCTCGGCAAGCAGAAAGCCAGCGGTGCGCGCCATTGGGTGCGAGCAGACCTGCACGACGACGAGCAGTGAAAGTCGCGTTGGACACGAATGTTCTCGCGTATGCGGAGGGCATCGGCGACGAGGCAAGGCACAGCTGCCCGTAGACAACGTCGTATTGCCTGCTCAGACCCTCGGAGAACTCTTTCGAGTGCTGGCCGGCAAAGGCGGTGCGCTCTCGCACCAAGTTGCGTTCGGTCGGGTGAGCCCCCTCCCTGTCCCTCCCCCGCTGCGCGGAGGAGGGGACGCTCGCTCACGCCGTTCGATAGTGATCCTGCATGGGGTAGCTGCGCGCATACAGTGCGAAGAGTGCCGCCACCATCAGCGCGAACGCCGCAAAGAAGAACATCAGGAACGCGGCTTCGCTCAGGCCGGTATCGGCGATGTGCGCAATCATGGTCTCGTTGCGCACGCTCGCATTCGCCAGCAGCACCCACAGATTGCCGACCGTCACGGACAGGTACCAGAACGCCATGATCACGCCCTTCATCGAGGCGGGCGCCTGGCTATAGGCGAACTCGAGGCCGGTGGCGGACACCAGCACTTCGCCGAAGGTCAGCAGCACGTACGGTAGTACCTGCCAGGTGATGGACACGGGCGTGCCGCCGTCGATGTCGAGCTGGATCAGGCCGGCGGCGATCCAGGCGAGGCCCGAGAACGCGATGCCGAAGCCCATGCGGCGCAGCGGCGTGGGGTCGAATCCGAATCGGCGCAACGCGGGGTACAGCACCAGGTTGTTGAACGGGATGAGCAGCATCACCAGCGCGGGATTCAGCGCCTGCATCTGCGCGGGATGAAACCAGTCGGGCCGCGTCATCAGGTTGGCCTGCAGCACCCAGGTCGAGGCCTTCTGGTCGAACAGCGACCAGAACGGCGTGATGAGCGCGAACACGATCAGGATGCGCAGCACGGCGCGCACGCCCTCCACCGCTTGCGGCGGATGCACGCCGTGGGCGCGATCGAGCTGCATCCACGCGCCGGCGCCGCCGAAGGCGAACAGGAACACCAGTGCGAGGCAGGCGGCAGCGACGAAGCCGAGTGAACCGGTCAGCGCGAGTGCGCCGAGCGCGAGCACCACACCGACGATCGCCACCGCAAGGCCGGCGCGGCCGCGATCCGGAGACGCCGCGGTGAGCGCCGTGCGCACCACGTTCAGGAAAGAATCCGGATTCGGCGGTGCCGGCGGCACGCGCACGTATTTCTTCCGCCCGAGCCAGAACACGAACGTGGCGATGAACATGAGGATGCCGGGAATGCCGAAGGCGACGCTCGGTCCGTATTCGCGCAGGAAGATCGGCATCAAGAGCGAAGCGAAGAACGAACCGAAGTTGATGGTCCAGTAGAAGGCGTCGAACACCACCTTGGCGCGCTGCTTGTTGCTCTGGTCGAACTGATCGCCGACGAACGACACCACCAGCGGCTTGATGCCGCCGGAGCCGAGCGCGATCAGGAACAGGCCCGTGTAGAAACCCGTGCGGTTGTCGTCGAACATCGCCAGGCACGCATGCCCGGCGCAGTACACGAGCGACATCCACAGCACCGTGGGGTACTTGCCGAAGAAGCGGTCGGCGAGCCAGCCGCCGAGCAGCGGAAAGAAATAGACGCCGATGACGAAGGCATGGAAGACATCCTTCGCGATGCCGGCACGCTCGGCTTCCGGTGCATACAGCAGCAGCGTCGTCACGAGGAACGGCGTCAGGATGTTGCGCATCCCGTAGAAGCTGAATCGTTCGCAGGCCTCGTTCGCGATGATGTAAGGAATCTGTCGCGGCATCCGTCCCGTCGTGGCAGCGGCGGTGTCGTTCATGTCGGCTCCGGAAGCATCGGGTAGACGCAGGTTAGCAACGGCAGAATCCTGATTCTGCAAGCTATTCGTTGCCAATAAGAATCATTCTCACTATGATGGCCGCCCTTCGTCTGCGGGACCTACAAGAAATCGATTCGATGGCCGAAGCGGCGCGCGCAACCACGGCACGGGAGCAGAAGAACAGGGCGTTCTGGCTCAAGCACCTGCATCAATGGCACTGGGTGAGCGCGGCCGGCTGCCTGATCGGAATGATCCTGTTCAGCATCACGGGCTTCACGCTGAACCATGCGACGCTGATCGCTGCGAAGCCGCAGGTCACGACGACGACGGAATCGCTGCCGGCTGCGTTGCTCGAGCAACTCAGGCAGCTTGCGCCGGAGGCGACCGAGACCACGCCCGTGCCGGATGACGTGACCCGCTGGCTGCGCAAGGAACTGTCGGCGCGCACCGGCCACGGCAAAGCCGAATGGTCGGAGGACGAACTCTACGTATCGCTGCCGCGACCGGGCGGCGATGCCTGGCTGACGATCGATCTGGCGAGCGGCGAGGTCACGCACGAACTGACGGATCGCGGCTGGATCTCGTACTTCAACGATCTCCACAAGGGCCGCAACACGGGCGCCGCGTGGAGCCTGTTCATCGACGTGTTCGCGTTTGCAGCGCTGGTCTTCGCGGTGACCGGCCTGGTGTTGCTGAAGATGCATTCGAACCATCGACCGGCCACGTGGCCGATGGTGGCGCTGGGTGTCGTGTTGCCGCTGCTGCTGGCGATCCTGTTCATTCACTGAAGGTGTCTATGTCCATGCGCTCCGCTTTCGCCTCGCTCCGTATTCCTGCCCCCTCCTCCGCGAAGCGGGGGAGGGTTGGGGTGGGGGCCGCTCTCGCCCTCCTCTGCGCCCTGCCCGTCGGCGCCGCCGATCTCACCGTCAAGGTGCAGATCCCCTCGCTGAATGTCGCCGAGTATCACCGCCCGTACATCGCCGTCTGGATCGAGAACGAAGACCAGAGCATCGCGAAACACCTGGCCGTCTGGTACCAGACCGATCCGAAAAAGGAAGACGGCACGCAGTGGCTCAAGGACCTGCGCCAGTGGTGGCGCCGCGGCGGCCGCGAAGCAACGATGCCCATCGACGGCGTCACCGGCGCGACGCGCCCGGTCGGCGAACACACGCTGAAGTTCGCCGGCAACGGCAAGCAGCTCACCGGCCTGAAGGACGGCAAGTACAACCTCGTCGTCGAAGCGGCGCGCGAAGTCGGCGGCCGCGAGCTGCTGCGCGTGCCGTTCGAATGGCCCGGCAAGCAGCAGCACGGCACGGCGCAGGGCAAGACCGAACTCGGCACCGTCACGCTCGACATCACCCCCTGATTCACTCGGAAAACACCAAGCCTCGGAGACCTCCATGAAGCGCACGATCAACCTTGCCACGCTGGTTCTCGCCGCCGCCCTGCCCTTCGCGGCCAATGCCCACAAGGCCTGGCTGCTGCCGTCGGCCACAGTCACGACGGTCGATCAGTGGGTCACGGTGGACGCCGCCGTGTCCAACGACCTGTTCTATTTCAATCACGTTCCGCTGCGCGTCGACGGTCTCGTCATCACGGCGCCGGACGGCACGGAGGTCAAACCGGAGAACCTCGCGACCGGCAAGTACCGCACGACCTTCGATCTGCACCTGACCCAGAACGGCACCTACCGGCTGGCGAACGTGAATCGCGGCCTGTTCGCCAGCTATGAAGAAAACGGTCAGCGCAAGCGCTGGCGCGGCACGGCGGAAAAGTTCGCGACGGAAGTCCCCGCGAACGCCGCCAAGCTGGAAGTGTCCGAATCCGCCGGCCGCGTCGAAACCTTCGTCACGGCCGGCAAGCCGACCGAACTGAAGCCAACCGGCATCGGCCTGGAGCTGATCCCGATCACGCATCCGAACGACCTGTACGCGAAGGAAGAAGCGAAGTTCCGCTTCGTGCTCGACGGCAAGCCCGCTGCGAATCTCGAACTCGAGATCGTCGCCGGCGGCACGCGCTATCGCGATCACCAGGAAGAAATCAAAGTGAAGACCGACGCCAACGGCGAGTTCGCCGTCACCTGGCCGGCGCCCGGCATGTACTGGCTGGAAACCGGACTGCAGGACGACAAGACCTCCGTGAAGCAGGCCAAGCAGCGTCGCGTGAGCTACGTGGCGACGTTCGAGGTGCTGCAGCAGTAACGCGCTGATCGGAAAACCTGCTCTGCCTGTGGGGCCGGCTTCAGCCGGCCTCTGATGTCAGGCTAAAGCCTGACCTACAGGCGGAGGCCGGCTGAAGCCGGCCCCACAGGAAGACGAAGAGCTCCATGCTCACCCTCCTCGAAACCATCGGCCCGCAGCGGCTCATCGTCGCTGCGTTCATCGCAGTCGCCTACCTCGTCTTCACGATCCGCTGCCTGCGCCGGCCGACGCGGCAACGCGATCCGAATGTCGACGGCGCGCGCGACGACGCCACCCTCGTCGCCTTCGCCAGCCAGACCGGATTCGCCGAACAGCTCGCCTCGCAAACTGCAGCATCGTTGCGCACCGCCTCCGGCGCAGTGCAACTCGCCTCGCTCGCCGATCTCACCGCCGACGATCTGCCGAAGGTCTCGCAGGCGCTGTTCGTCATCAGCACCACCGGCGAAGGCGATGCGCCCGACCCTGCAGCACGCTTCGTGCGCGATTCGCTCAGTCGTACGCTGCCGCTCGACAACCTGCGCTACGGCGTGCTCGCGCTCGGCGATCGCGAATACGACAACTTCTGCGCATTCGGTCATCGCCTCGATGCGTGGCTGCGGCACCAGGGTGCGACGCCGCTGTTCGATGTGGTCGAAGTCGACAACGGCGACGAAGGCGCGCTGCGTCACTGGCAGCATCAGCTGGGCGTGCTGAGCGGCAGCCCCGATCTCGCCGACTGGGAAACGCCGCGGTACGAGCGCTGGCGGCTCGTCGAACGCACGCTGATCAATCCGGGCAGCGCCGGCGATCCATGCTTCCATGTCGTGCTGCAACCGGGCGATGGCGCCAATGCGCAATGGCAGGCGGGCGACATTGCGGAAATCGATCCGCGCAATTCGACATGGAATGCGGACACCCCGCTGCCGCATCGCGAATACTCGATTGCTTCCGTACCGGCCGACGGCGCGATTCACCTGCTGATCCGGCAGATGCGCCGCCCCGACGACACGATCGGCCTCGGCAGCGGCTGGCTGACGCAACAGGCCGATGTCGGCACCGAGATCGCGCTGCGCATTCGGCCCAACTCGAATTTCCACGCTCCGCGCGATGCGCGCCCCATGATCCTCATCGGCAACGGCACCGGCATCGCCGGGTTGCGCGCGCTGCTGAAGGCGCGCATTGCCGCAGGCCAGCAACGCAACTGGCTGATCTTCGGCGAACGCAATACCGCACACGACCGCTTCTACGCCGCCGATCTGGAGCAATGGTCGCGCGACGGCTCGCTCGAACGTCTGGATCTGGCGTTCTCGCGCGATCAGCCCGAACGCCTCTACGTGCAGCATCGCCTGCTCGAACGCGCGGAAACGCTGCGCGAATGGGTGGCCGCAGGTGCCGCGATCTACGTCTGCGGCAGCCTGCAGGGCATGGCGCCCGCCGTCGACGCCGCACTCACCCATGTCCTGGGTGCCGACATCGTGGAGCAGCTCACGCTGGATGGTCGGTATCGTCGGGACGTCTACTGAGCAGCCTCATTCTTCTTGTAGGTCAGGCTTTAGCCTGACTCTTTATAAAGGCCGGCTGAAGCCGGCCCCACAGAAAGAGAAAGAGAGAGGACACCCTCCTCACCTTCGTCATCTCCCTCATGGCTCCTAAGTGCGATGGCAGTGTGGCTCGCCCTCGGCACACTGCGCGCCACTGAAATCCGCCGCGACTCGTGTCGCTCCGGAATCAGACTGATGCCGCGACAGACGATGATCGAACCGGTGCTCGCGGCTAACCTGCAACCGACCGTACGTAGAGAGCGCAATGCTGGGCATCGTCGCAAGAGTGATCGCAGGCACCGTGCTGGGCGTGCTGTTTCTCTGTGCCTTTGCCTTCGGCATGGCGTGCGATCTGTTAAGTCGCGAATCGACGGATCGCTCGAAGCAGCGTGTCCGCGGAACCGCGACCCGGTCTGCGGAGTCTTTGCAGCGACCGTTTCACCTCGGCGGAGAGCAGGCATGAATCTCATCAACCGGACCACGGAACTGTTCCGTCCTTCCAGCTCGATTCCCCTGGCATTGCCGGAAGCAGCCAAGGCGCTCGAAGCGGCATGGCAGCGTCGTCGGCAGGAACTCGGCAACTGGCAGCCGTCGAACGGCTGGCTGATAGAACCGTCGGCGAGCGTCAGGCGCCTGCCGTCGATCCGCTGAAGTCCGGAACGCTGATTCACCGGAATTTTCAGGGAAACCCCGCCTCCGGGCGCCTTCGGCAAATCTGCTAACGTCAGCAGCAGCTCGACTGCTGCTCGCGAGGTTTGCCCGATGCATCGTGCCGTCGTTCGTGGCCTGACGCTGCTCGTGCTGGCACCGCTGGCGCACGGTGCCTCTGTCCAGACTCGCCAGGTCGGTTCGGCCACGCTGGAAAACGTGCCGGCCATTTCGCCGCACATCTCCGCGGCCGTGCAGCGTTTCCAGAACTATCGCGCCGCGACTTTCCAGGACTGGCTGTCCGACGGCTCGCTGCTGATCGCCACGCGCTTCGGCGCGACCCAGCAGATCCACCGCGTGGCCGCGCCCGGCGGCGCCCGCACCCAGATCACTTTCTTCGACGAACCGGTTGCTGTTGCAACGGCGATTCCCGGCACGGATCGCTTCGTGCTCGTGCGCGATACCGGCGGCGACGAGTGGTTCCAGCTCTACCGCATGGGACTGACCGGACGCCCTGCGTTGCTGACGCAGCCGGGCACGCGCAATCTTTCGCCAATCTTCAGTCGCGACGGCAAGCTGCTGGTCTGGTCGCAGGCAACGCGCGGCTCGGCGGAGTATTCGCTCTACGCGGCCGATCCTTCCGCCTCCGCACCGGCGCGCGTGATCCATCGATCGCCGGGCAGCATCGATCCGGGCGATCTGTCGTCGGACCAGCGCTGGCTGGTCTTCACCCGCAATCTTTCCAATCGCGAATCGAAACTGATGCTGCTCGAGATCGCCTCGGGACAGGTTCGCGAGCTTGCCGCAAAGGGCAGCAAGGCGCTGTTCGCCTCGCCGCATTTCTCCGCGGACGATCGCAGCGTGCTGGTCCTGACCGATCGCGACAGCGACTTCACCCGGCTGGTGCGAATCGATCTCGCGACGGACCGGGCCACGCCGTTGACACCCCAACTCGAATGGAATGTCGACGCCTTCGAGGTATCCGGCGACGGCCGCCTGCTCGCCTATGCGATCAATGAAGACGGCTACTCGCGCGTCGTCATCCGCGACCTCATCGCCGACCGCGATCTGCCGCAGCCGCAGTTGCCGCGCGGCGTGCTCACCGACATGGGCTTCTCGCCGGACGGATCGCAGCTCGCGCTCGGACTCACGACCGCCACCAGTTCCGGCGACGTGTGGACCTGGGACGTGAAGAAGAACGAACTCACGCGCTGGACCACCTCGGAACTCGGCGAACTCGATCCCGCCCGGCTGGCCGAACCGACACTGATCCGGTTCAAATCGTTCGACGGCCTGTCGATTCCGGCCTTCATCTACCGGCCCAAGGGTGTTCCGGCGAACCAGAAGACGCCGGTGATCATGGACATCCACGGCGGACCGGAGGCGCAGACGCTGCCGGGCTGGAATCCCGGCGCGCAATATTTCGCCGACGTCCTCGGCGCGACCGTGATCCTGCCGAACGTCCGCGGCTCCGCCGGCTACGGCAAGCGCTACATGAATCTCGACAATGCCGAGAAGCGCGAAGACAGCGTCAGGGACATTGGCGCCCTGCTCGACTGGATCGCCGCACAACCGAACCTCGATGCGAATCGCGTCGCGGTCTACGGCCAGTCCTACGGCGGCTACATGTCGCTCGCCGTGAGCACGCACTACGCCGACCGGCTCGTCGGCGGCGTCGAACGCTACGGCATCAGCGACTTCGCCTCGTTCCTCAGGAACACCGAAAGCTATCGCCGCGACAACCGCCGCGCCGAGTACGGCGACGAGCGCGATCCCAAGATGCAGGAAGTCTTCAGACGCATCGCCCCGCTCGCCAACGTGAAGAAGATCACCAGGCCCATGCTGGTCATGCAGGGCGCCAACGACCCGCGCGTGCCGAAGTCCGAGTCCGACCAGGTCGTCGCCGGCATCCGCGCCAATGGCACCGAGGCCTGGTACGTAGTCTTCGCCGACGAGGGCCACGGCTTCCTCAAGAAGCCCAACAACGACCTGCGCCGCGAAGTCGAAACCGTCTTCCTCGCGAAACTGTTCAGCGTTTCCCCGAGCGCGGGCGAATGACCGGCGAACTCAAGCCGGGCCGGTATCGGCACTACAAGGGCAAGGACTACGAGGTCATCGGCGTCGCGCGACACTCGGAGACCGGCGAGTCGCTGGTGGTGTATCGCACGCTGTATGGCGACTACGGGTTGTGGGTGCGGCCGCTGGAGATGTTCACCGCAACCGTCGAACACGACGGACAGAGCATGCCGCGCTTCGCATATCTCGGTGATGCATCGGCGGGCGCGGCGAAGCCGTGAGACGAATCACGTGGCCCGGGCTTGTCACCTGCCGGGTCGCCAATCACACTGCGCCTCATTCGAACAAGAACTGGCAACTATGATCTGTCAGGCGCACAGGGCGGGATTTACATGACCAGGCGAGGCAGCCTCGTGTGCGTGGGCGTCGGCATGACGCTCGGTTCGCATCTGACCCCGCTGTCGCGCAGCTACATCGAACAGGCAGACGTCGTCTTCACCGGCCTCTCGGACGGGATCATGGAGCTGTGGCTCGCGAAGATGAATCCCGATGTGCGCAGCCTTCAGCAGTATTACCGCGAGGGCAAACCGCGCACCGAGACCTACCGCGAAATGGTCGAAGCGATGATGACCGAGGTCCGCGCGGGCAAGAAGGTCTGCGGCGCGTTCTATGGGCATCCCGGCGTGTTTGCCTTGCCGCCGCGCAAGGCGCTTGCCCTCGCCCGCAGCGAGGGCTACGACGCTCACATGGAACCGGGCGTATCGGCAGAGGACTGCCTTTACGCAGATCTGGAGATCGACCCGGGCGAAGTCGGCTGCCAGCACTACGAAGCCAGCCAGTTCATGTTCTATCGTCGCCGCATCGATCCCACGGCGTACCTCATCCTCTGGCAGATCGGCATCGCGGGCGACCAGTCGGTCACCCGCTTCTCTACCGGCGCCGAATACCGGCAATTGCTGGTCGACCTGCTGAGTCCCGACTACGACGGCGACCACGAGGTCATCGCCTACAAGGCTGCGACCCTGCCGACGCAGCGGCCGCGCATGGACCGACTCAAGTTGCGCGACCTGCCGAAGGCGGATCTCGACATCCACTTCACCTTGGTCATCCCGCCCGCCCGCCCGCTGGAAAGCAATGCCGAAATCCGCCGCAGGCTGTCGCGGCTCGATCGCGCAAAGCAGAAGACAAAAAGGACTGCTGCTTTCGCGACAGATCGGCTGCACGTGCGCCCTATCGAAGAACACGACAGCGATCTGTTCTGCGATCTCTACTGCGACCCGTCGACGATGGAGTTCATCGGACCCGCCAAGACACGCGCCGCCGCAATGCGAGGTTTCGGCAAAGCCCTGCGCCTGACACAAAAACGGTCGGCGGATTGGAAGTCGTATGCGATCGTCGATGCGAACAGCGGCGAGACACTGGGATTCTGCGGATTCAACCGGTCGCGCACCTTCGACAACCAGACCGAAGCCGGCATCATCCTTCGCGCCGACGCACGTGGCCGAGGGTTCGGGCAGGAGGCGTTCGGCGGACTGGTCAGGCATGCGTTGCAGCATCCAGACATCCCACGGATCTTTGCCCGAACGTCGCCAGCGAACGTAGCGATGATGTCGCTCCTGTCGACGCTCGGATTCAGCAGGCGCGGCACGTCCGCCGGAGCGGCAGCGACATGGTCCATTGCACGCACCGCGGTTCCTGCCCAGAATTCCCGGCACCTCGCAAGAATGAAAGGCGATGCAGCCGGACAGGATCGGCGATGACTTTCTGACGACGGTGGCAACAGGCGACTTTCTCACTCAAGAACAGGAAACAACGACATGACAAAGTTGATCGAGTTTCTCGAAAAGATGGGCGGCGACGCGCAGATGCGTACTGCATCGGGAGAAGATCTCGTGCACGCCATGGAGCTTGCCGGCATCGACGCTGCAGCCCGGGAAATCCTGGCAAACCAGGATCAACGGGGGCTCGAGGAGCTGATGGGTGCCAGCGCGAACGTCTTCTGTTCTCTTGAAACGCCGGACGACGGCGGAGAGGACGAAGGCACGCCGCCGCCCGATAGCGACGCTCCCACAGTCCGCGTTCCCAGGAAAAAGAAGAGCAGTAAAAAGAAGGGCAGCAAGAAGAAGCGCGGCGGCAAGAAGGCTCCGCGGAAGCCGGCACCCAAGAGAGCCCCCAAGAAAGGCAGCAAGAAAAAGGCCGCCAAAAAGAAAGGCGGCAAGAAGAAAAAGACCAGCCGCAAGAAGAAATAGGACCGCGACCGACAGGCACGCACAATGACCGGCGGGCGTAACTCCATGCTCCCAGGGACCGACGGTCGTTCGTGGCGCAACAGAACCGCGCGGCGATATTCGCCGCGCGGTCCTGTCATGTCGCTGCTGTTCATCCTGACGATCGCGACGGCGGCCGTCCGCGCCGACACAGTCGACGATTTGCTGGCCAAGGCAGATGGCCTCAAGTCGATAGAACCTGCGACGTTCGCTTCGATTCTGGACGATCTCGACCGGCGCAGCGGATCACTGCCTGCGCCCCAACTGCACCGCCTGCAATACCTCAAGGCGTGGTCTGCCGCGTATTCCGCAGACTATGCGACGGCGATTCCCATGTTGCGCAGTCTGATCGAAGAAAACCCGGAACCGACCCTGCGTTTCCGGACGCTCGCCACGACTGCGAATGTCCTGAGCATCACGAGGCGCTACGAAGAAGCTTTCGCGCGGCTGGAGGAACTACTGAATTTGCTGCCGCAGATCACCGACCCCGCGGCGCGCCAGCAAGGACTGGGCGTTGCATCGTATCTGTATGCGCAGGTGGGGCTGGACGATATCGCCGTCAAGTATGCCGGTCAGATCATCCAGGAGAACTGGGCCGGCCTCGGTCTCTGTCGCGGCGGACGATTGAAACTGGAAGCCATCTACAAAGCGGCTCGACTGGAGCCGAGCACGCAGGAAATGGTAGACACTGTCGACGCCTGCACGCGTATCGGCGATGTCGGCCGCGCGAACTTCGTCCGTGTATATGCGGCGGAGAACTACATGCGCAAAGGTCGGTACGACCTTGCCCTGACACTCCTCGACGGACGACGCGACGAGATCGAAAGCACTCACTACAAGCCGCTGATCTCGCTTTACGACTCGCTGTTGGCGCGGATCTATCGTGAAGTAGGCAAACCCGATCTGGTCCGCAAGTACGCCCTCAGCTCGATCAACTATTCCACGGAGGAAGGATTCATCGAACCATTGGTACCCAGTTATCGCCTGCTCTATCTCCTCGCGCGCGAACGAGGAGATCTCGCCGCCGCCCTCGACTATCACGAAAAGTATGCCGCTGCGGACAAGGGTTATCTCGATGAACTCAGCGCGCGACAGTTTGCATACGAAAAGGTCAAACACCAGTCACTGGCAAACCAGCTGCAGATCGACGCCCTGAACAAACAGAACGAAGTCCTGCAATTGCAGCAGGCACTGGACAAGAAGGCCGTCGAAGCCAGTCGCCTGTACATCGTGCTGCTGCTGCTCGTCGCTGCATTCATCGCGCTGTTCGCCTACCGCACCAAGCGTTCGCAGCTTCACTTCATGAAGCTCTCGCAGCAGGATGGCCTGACGGGAATCGCCAATCGTCCGCATTTCATCAAACAGGCCGACGCCGCGCTGGCAGCGCATCGCAAGACCGGCACCGAGGTATGTGCCGTACTTTGCGACCTGGACTATTTCAAGAGCATCAACGACCGCTACGGCCACGCGGGCGGCGATCTCGTGCTGAAGCAGGTCGTGGCGGAGATTCGCCGGCACCTGCGTGCGAACGACATTTTCGGCCGCGTCGGCGGCGAGGAATTCGGCGTGCTGCTGCCGGGCTGCTCTCTCGAAGCGGCGCGCGAGCGCTGCGAACAGCTGCGCGCCGCGCTGGACGCACTGAAAGTCCGGCTCGACGAACACGAGATCACCACGTCCGCCAGCTTCGGTATCGAGACCACTGCATCCTGCGGCTACGAACTGCGACAGTTGCTGGCCAATGCCGATGCCGCGCTGTACCAGGCCAAGGACTCCGGGCGCAACTGCGTCGTGGCCTACGATCCATCCATGGCAAACACCTTCACCTCGCTGGCGACCGGCCGGCTGCGTGCGCGCGAACACTTCGGACAGGACTTCGCATCGGCCCGGACGAGATAGGAGAGAGAAAAGGATCTCCCCGTGTTCCCATTCCTCCCCCGTGGAAATTTCTTCTTCCGATCTCCGTGGCCTCCGTGATCTCCGTGTGAAATCCCGATCCTTTGCTCCGCCCCGGGGATTCTAAAGAACCGCCAAGGATCCCCGGCCCCGCCTGCACGCTCCTATCCTTGCCCGCTGACGTCACAACAAACCGATCAGGGGGACACCATGCACGCATCACGCACCCGGCTTCGCTGGCTGGCGGCGCTCGCATTGACTGCCGGCTTCGCGACCCAGGCCATCGCCCAGGACAAGCCGATCCGTTTCGGCGTCACCTGTCCGACACCGCCGGCACTGCACTGCCCGGACAACGAATGTGCGAGCAGCCTGGTCATCAACCAGGGACCGATCGTCGAGATGAAGACGCGCCGGCCCTACTTCCTCGACTATCCCTGCGAGCTCAAGCAGGGCGAGAAAGTGACCTTCATCCTGAGCCTGCATGGCGGCGGCTCGTACGGGAACTGGCAGCGCCACTATTTCCCGATCATGGACTTCAAGGACAAGTACCGGCTGATCATCGCCACGCCGAATTCGCCGGTGCGCGCGTGGTCGGATGTCGACGATGCCTACCTGCAGAACATCGTGAACACGGTGATCGAGCAGATCGGCCGCGAGAACATCAAGGCGTTCTGGCTGGTCGGGCATTCGCAGGGCGGCATGACCTCGAACCGGATCGTGCGCACGGATTTCTTCAAGAACAAGGTCGACGGCTTCCTCAGTCTTTCGGGCGGTCGCATCGGCGGCAATCCAGGTCGTGCCGGTTCGTTCGGTCCGCCGCGCTCCGCGAGTGCTACCACTTCTCCCGATCCATCCACCATGCCGGCGATGGCCGCTCAGATGGCGGCGCTGCGCGAACCGCCAGCGGCGGATTTCTCGCACATCTATGCGACGGGCCGGCGCGAAGTCGACGACAAGGGCGTGCCGACCACCTCTGCCTGGGCGGAGAAATATTCGTGCGGCGCGCGTGCGGCACCGGTCGAGATCGCGGATACGAAGCCCGGCTACGTCTACGACAGCAGCCGTCTCAATGAGCTGAACCAGGCGTGGGGCCTGCTGCCCGCGGGCGGCAAGGCGGAGGTATCGATCTTCCCGAACTGCAAGGACGGCCGTGTCGTGGCCGACGTCGTGCGTCTCGACAAGGGTCACACCGAGGGACTGGAGCCGAAGATCACCGAAGAGCTGGTGAAGCTGATCCTGTCGGCGCCGGGCGGGAAGATCCAGAAGGGCGGGTGACGCCCTGTCGGACATCTTCCTGTAGGTCAGGCTGTAGGTCGGGCTGTAGGTCAGGCTTTAGCCTGACTCCTTGAAAGGCCGGCTGAAGCCGGCCCCACAGGAAGAAGGGTCCCCATCAGATGACAGTCAGCGGGCTGCCGCTCGTGCAATCAGCACGATCGGCACGCCCACGCACGCGATGTGCACGGCGATGCCCTCCAGAAACTGCCGCACCGTCGGCGGGCGCATCGGACTCGCCGACAGCGGCACGACGACGTACGTCATCGCCAGGTACACCACGATCCCGTAGATGACGCCGCAACCGACTGCCGGCAGCAGCGCGCGCGGCGTCAGCATCGGCCAGCGCCGGCTCGCCAGCACGAACACGGTCACGATCGCGCACATGATCGCGAAGTGCAGGAACAGCCCGAGCGCCGCAGTCGCTGCACCGCCCGACGCCGCGGCGCGTCCCAGCAAGCCGCCGGCAACGCTCTGCAGCACGCGACCCGGCGCAACGCCGCGCGGCAGCCACATGAGAATGGCAGCGCTGATATCCAGCGTGCCCGCCACGAGCGTGCCGATGACGACGGGCTGCAGCAGGCTCATCCGCGTGCCGAGGGTCAGCGCCACGTCCTGAACCGCGTCTTCGCCGCCCATGCTTCACCCCCGATCAAAGATCGGATTGTGTTCGCGCCTCCTCCCGGCGCCGCGCACGTTCGGCTGCGCCGGGTCCGAACTGGCAGCCGGATTCGCAGCCGGCGACGGCACATTCGGCTAACGGAAGCAGAATAGGACGACGGGCGTGGACCGCTGCGACACGCTCGCGCGGCTGCAGTTGTATTCTCCTGATCGTCGCGCTTCAGCTCTCACCGCATGTCGGAGCGATCATGAATTCCCCGACCAGTTCTTTCTTGCAGCCGGCCCAGTCTTCTTCCGAATCCACCGCCGCCGCCCGGCCGTTGATCCATGCCGAGGTCAAGCCGTTCAAGCCGGGCATCACGGAAATGAATCCGAGCCCGCACGCCGTCGTGTGCATGTTTCTCGGACCCTCCGTCGAAACGATCTGCGTGCGCAACGGCCGCACACGGCACGGACGCGAAGTGGCAGGCGACCTCGACATCATTCCCGCCAGCACGCGCTGTTCCTGGGAGACGAAGCAGTCCGGCTCGACGCTGGTGATGATCGTGCCGCAGGCCTTGCTGCAGTCCGTGGCGGTACAGCTCGGCATGGACGCCGCGCACGTGGAACTCGCCGACCGCTTCCAGTTGCGCGATCCGCAGATCGAACACATCGGCTGGGCGCTCAAGGCGGATATCGAGGCCGGCAGCCCCGGCGGCCGACTGTTCCGCGAAAGCCTGGGCACGGCGCTCGCCGCCCGCCTCCTGCAGCGTCACAACGCGCATTCCCTGCCGATGCGCGATACGCGCGGCGGTCTCAGCACCGTCAAGCTCAAGCACCTCGTGACCCACATCGAGGACAACCTGGAGAGCGACCTCTCGCTGCACGAACTGGCGAGCGTCGCCGCCATGAGCGTCTCCCATCTCAAGACACTGTTTCGCCGTTCGACCGGCGTACCCGTGCATCAGTACGTGCTGCGCCGCCGTGTGGAACGCGCCAAGCTGCTGCTGCAGGAAGAAGATCTCTCGATCACGCAGGTGGCTTTCGCCACGGGATTTGCGCATCAGAGTCACCTGGCGAGGCACATGCGCAAGATTCTCGGTACGACGCCGGCTTCGTTGAGACGGCAACTGGAGTAGTCCATCGGGCACTCTGCTGTGGGGCCGGCTTTAGCCGGCCTGTCAAGGAGTCAGGCTGAAGCCTGACCTACAGGAAGAGGCCGGCTGGCGCGCGGATTCAGTCCGCCCGTAAGATCGCTCGCCGCATCTCAGGGAGCGCCGTTTCATGAGTCTGCAGATCGCCGTCCTCGGCGCGACCGGTGTGTATGGACGCCACCTGGTTCCGCGCCTCGTGTCCGCAGGCCATCGCGTGCGCGCGCTCGCAAGAAAACCCGAAGCTGCCGCCGTCGCCGCCGCGTGCGGCGCAGAAGTCGTCAGGGCAGACATCTTCGACGCGCCGCCCCTCGTCGATGCGCTCAGACACTGCGACATCGCAATCAATCTCGCGACCAGCCTGCCCTCGCCCACTTCGCAAGGCGGCGACTACGCGAAGAACGACGCACTCCGGCGCGAAGGCACCGCGATCTGGACCCGCGCATGCCGCGATGCAGGCGTGCCGCGCATCCTGCAACAGAGCATCGCCATGACGCATGCCGGCGGCGGCGCGGCGTGGGCGGGCGAAAACACGTTCCACCCTGTGGACGAGTCGAGCATTGCCGGCGCGGCCATCGCGGCGGTCCGCGACATGGAAGCCATCGTCGAAAGCTCAGGGCTCGACTGGCTCGTCCTGCGCGGCGGACTGTTCTATGGCCCCGGCACGGGATTCGACGACGACTGGTTTTCCCGCGCTCGCGCCGGAAAGCTGCGATTGCCGGACGAAGGCGATGACCACGTGTCGCTCGTCCACATCGCAGACATGGCGCAGGCGACCGTCCGCGCCCTCGCACGCTGGCCTTCGCGGCAGGCCCTCATCGTCGCCGACGATTCGCCCGCCCGCTGGCGCGAGCTGTTCGCGTACGTCTGTGCGATCTCGGGCAGCAGTCCGCCTCGACCCGGCGGCAGATCGTTGATGCCTTCGTTCAGGGTGAGGAACACGAAAGCACGCGAGCTGTTGTCGTGGGCGCCGTCGTACTCGGACTATCGAGCGGGTCTCGCACGCTAGCCCGACGCCACCCCTCACAAAAGTAAGCGGCAAGATCCGTCCACTGGACGATGTGACCCGACAGCGGGTCGTCGAAGATTCCGCCGCTGTCCTGCTGCAGGGCATTCAGACACAGCCCGGGAGAATCTTCATGAATATCCTTTCGATCGGCCTGCTGCCCTGTGCGGCAGTCGCGCTGCTGCTATCCGCGGCACCCGCACATGGCCAGGTGCCGGTGCACAAACACTACGACGACAGCAAGGCAGACGTGCCTTCGGCCACCGGCGCCCTGGCGCCGCGCCTGCAGAACGTCGGCACGCACAAGTTTGCTGCCGTGAGCACCTGCTCGACCGCGGCGATGCCGTTCATGCATCAGGGACTGAATCTCGCCTACGGTTTCAATCACGCCGAAGCCGGGCGCGCCTTCGCCGAAGCGGCGCGCCTCGATCCGGATTGCGCGATGGCCTTCTGGGGACAGGCGCTGGTGCTCGGACCGAACATCAATGCGCCGATGGCGCCCGAGGAAGAGCCGAAGGCACAGGCGCTCGCGAAGCAGGCGGCGGCGCTCAAGAGCAAGGCATCCACGACGGAGCGCGACTACATCGATGCACTCGCCGTACGTTACACCGGCAATCCCGATGATCGCCGCGCCGCCGACCAGGCCTTCGCAGGCGCGATGCGTGCGCTGCACCAGAAGTATCCGCAGGATCAGGATGCCGCGACGATCTATGCGGAGTCGTTGATGGATCTGCGCCCCTGGGACTACTGGACCCGCGACGGCCAGCCCTATGCCGAAACGCCGGAAATCATCGCGGCGCTCGACGGCGTGATCAAAGCCAACGCCGTGCATCCCGGTGCGCTGCACTACTGGATCCACCTGTGGGAAGGCAGCAGGACGCCGGAGATGGCGGAAGGCGCAGCGGATCGATTGCTGCCGCTCGCACCCGCTGCGGGGCATCTCGTGCACATGCCCGGCCATCTGTTCCAGCGCGTCGGCCGCTACAGCGATGCGCAGAAGGCCAACCAGCTCGCAATCGTCGCGGACGAGGACTACATCACGCAGTGCAAGGCGCAGGGCATCTATCCCCTCGCCTACTATCCGCACAACGTGCACTTCCTGTGGTTCGCCTCGACCATGAACGGCGACAGCAAGCTCGCGATCGACTCGGCACGCAAGACGGCGCAGTCGGTGCCCGATGCGGCGGTGAAGGAAGTGCCGATCCTGCAGTCGTTCAAACTCGTGCCCGACTATGCGCTGGTGCGCTTCGGCAAGTGGGACGAGATCCTCGCGCTGCCCGCTGCCTACGACAGCCTGTTCGCCAAGGGTGTGCGGCATTACTCGCGCGGCATGGCCTACACCCGCAAAGCCGACTACAGGGCGGCGAAAGCTGAACTGGCCTCGCTGCAGAAGATTGCCGTCGATCCGGCGCTGATCGCGACGCCGTCGTCGATGTCGCTCAATATCGCCGATTCGGTGCTGCGCATCGCGGTGGAAGTGCTGAGCGGCGAACTCGACGCCGCGCAGAAGAACTACGACAGCGCCATCGCGCATCTCGATCGCGCCGTGCGCTATCACGATGCGCTGATCTACACCGAGCCGGACGACTGGCACTATCCCGTGCGTCACTCGCTCGGCGCCGTACTGCTCGAAGCCGGCCGGCCGGTGGAAGCGGAAACGGTTTACTGGGAGGACCTGCGTCGCAATCCGAAAAACGGCTGGGCGCTGTTCGGCCTGGCGCAGGCGCTGCGGGCGCAGGGCAAGCAGGATGCGGCCAAGGCCGTCGATGCCGACTTCGCCAGAGCCTGGGCAACTTCCGATGTGAAACTCACGGCATCGCGCTTCTGATGAAACACATTGCTCTCATCATGATGGCGGCCGCCGCAGCGGTTGCGGCGGCCGCCCACGCCGATGGTCCCGGCGCGTATCGTCCTGTCGAAAAACCGGTCGACTTCGCGGCACCGCAACTCGGCGCCATCGAGGCCTACAACGAAGGCCATGCCGCGATTCGTCGTGCCGATGCGGCCGCGGATTCCGCTCGAGCGGACGCCGACTACCGCGAGGCACTGCACAAGCTCGACGAGGCAGTAAAGCTCGATCCAGCGATGCACGAAGCCTGGACCTACATCGGCTATGCCCGCCGCCAGCTGCGCGACTACGACGGTGCGCTGCGAGCCTATGCGCAGGCGCTGCGCATCAATCCCGACTACACGCATGCCATCGAATACCAGGGCGAAGCGTTCGTGCGACTGGGCCGCATGGATGAGGCGAAATTCAACTACCTGCGTCTCTATGCGCTCTCGCCGCCGCTGGCCGCGAAGCTGCTGGCGTCGATGCAGCAATGGATCGCGACGAATCGCGATGCGGGTTCTGGCGAACTGGAAGCGTGGCTCGCGGAGCGCGCGGCGCTGGCGTCAAAAGCGGGGAACGATCAGCCCGGCGATTCCTGGTAGAGGCTCGCTCTTGCTGTGGGGCCGGCTTCAGCCGGCCTCTCACTGTAGGTCAGGCTTCAGCCTGACCCGGAAAAAGGCCGGCTGAAGCCGGCCCCACAGGCAGAGTCAGAGCGCGACGAACTTCCCCTGCTGCCGATCCTCGCGAACCAGTTCGGCCGCCCATTCGGCGAGCGCGGAATCGTTGCGATCGTCCGTCATCACCGGGCCGAGGCTCATGATCGTGCCGGTGTCGGCGAGCAATGCATCGATGGTACGCAGTTGGTCCAGCAGTTGGTCCAGCAGCCGGTTGCGCTGCGCGGCGTCCATGCGTGCGACGAACGGCTGGGTGGCGATGCGAACGGTCTGTACTTCGTAGCCGGCGTCGCCGAACTGCCGGCGAGCTCGCTGCAGCAGTGCGGTTGCAGCTTCGATGGCATCGAGGCGCGAGGCATCCGGCAGTTCGATGCCGGCGGTGAGGGGGCGGATGCGGAGAGCGTTCATGGGGGCTGCCTGTGGGGCCGGCTTTGGCCGGCCTGAAAACAGTCAGGCTGAAGCCTGACCTACACGAAGAAGCAGATCGCGGTCAGTGCTTCCTCCCCGGCCCATACACCACCTGCCCCGGAAATTCTCCCGTGTGCTCGCCGTCGCGCAGCACCTGCACGCCATTCACGAACACGTCCCTCACGCCGGTCGAATACTGGTGCGGCTGGTCGAACGTGGCGTGATCGCCGATCGTCGCGGCATCGAAGATCACGATGTCGGCGTGACAGCGCACGTCGAGGCAACCCCGATCCTTGAGCTTGAAGTTGAGCGCGGGCAGATGGGTCATGCGCCGGATCGCATCGGGCAGCGAGGTCACGCGCTTCTCGCGCACATACAGGCCGAGGAAGCGCGCGAAGTTGCCGTAGGCGCGCGGATGCGGATTGCTCTTCAGGAACGCGCCTTCGGGCCCGGGTGCGCCGGCGTCGGGGCCGAGACTGGCCCACGGCGGCGACAGCCCGAGCCGGACATTGTCTTCCGACATCAGGAAATACGCCGTGCCGACGCGCGTGCGGTCTTCGATGACGAGATCGATGGCGGTGTCCTCGGGCGAGGTGCCGCGCAGTTTCGCGACCTCGGCGAGCGTCTTGCCGGTGAGCGGCTTGAGCTTGTCGTTCTTGAAGCCGATGAGCAGGACGCGCTCAGGCGAGCCGGCCGCGACCAGCAGACTTTCCCAGTCCGGCGCCGGGGCACGCATTTCCTGCAATACGCGCGCGCGGATCTCCGGCTTCTGCAGACGTTCGATCCACGCATCGATGCCGCCCGCCTGCACCCACGGCGGCATCGCCGCATCCAGACCGGTGGCGCCGGCGGTGTAGGCGTACATGTCGGCGGTGATGCTCAACCCTTCCTTGCGTGCCGCTTCGATCCGGTCGATCGCCTGCTGCATCTTGGGCCAGTTCTTCTCGCCCGCCGCCTTGAGGTGATAGGCCTCTGCGTGCACGCCGGCCTCGCGCGCGATCAGGATCAGCTCGTCGAGGGCTTCGAGAAAACGATCGCCTTCGCTGCGCATGTGGGAAATGTAGGCACCGCCGTATTCCCCGGCGGCCTTCGTGATGGCCACGAGTTCGTCCGTCTTCGCATATGCCGCCGGTGCGTAGATCAGCGAACTGCCGACGCCGAGCGCGCCTTCGCGCATCGCCTCGCGCACCAGCTCCTGCATTTTCTTGAGTTCGGCGGGCGTCGGTGTGCGATCCTCGAATCCGATCACGTATTCGCGCACCGTCGTCGCGCCGATGAACGAAGCAACGTTCGGCGAGACGCCCTGCTTCGTGAGCGTCTTCAGGAATTCATCGAGCGTGTTCCAGGTGACGTCATAGCGGATGTCGCCCTGGGTCTTGATCATCTCTTCGCGGATCGCGCGATTCACGGGACCGAACGAGTTGCCCTCGCCGAAGATCTCGAGCGTCACGCCCTGCTTGATGTCGCTCATCGCGCGGCCATCGTGCAGCAGGGACTCCGGTGCCCACGACAGGACATTGATGAAGCCCGGCGCCACCGCCAGTCCCTTCGCATCGATTTCCTTCCTGGCCCTGGTGTCCGCCAGCATGCCGACGGCGACGACGCGGCCGTCGTCGACCGCCAGATCGCCGCGTATCGGCGCATTACCGTGACCGTCGTAGATCACGCCGTTGCGTATCAGCAGATCGACCGTGGCGGCGAAAGACAGGTTCGCGACGCCGAGACAGGCGATGGCAACACAGATGGCGCGCGGGAAGGTTCTGACATCGAACACAGTGCGGCTCCCTGGCAGACGATGAAGGGCCGACTGTAGCCCAATGGGATTTGCTCTGCCTGTGGGGCCGGCTTCAGCCCAATGGCACTGCATTAAGGGTTTTCTGCGTTGCGCGCCTCTGGTCTGATCCCCTCCTCCGCAAAGCGGGGAGGAGGAGCGCGTAAGCGCGACGGAATCCCCCGGAGAGGGGAGAGGGTTAGGGTGGGGGCATCAACGCAAACTGCGCTGCTTGACTCGACACCCCCTGTCCTTCTCCCCTCGCTGGGGGATCTCCGGCTCGCTTCGACCTCATCTCACATTAAGCGATCGGCCCCATTCCTTCGCTCTCTATCTTCTCCATCGCTGCATTCAACACGCCACCGTCGTAGTGAGCCACCGATCAGAGAAGACCCCCTCCCTGCCCTCCCCCGCTGCGCGGAGGAGGGGAAGAACAAAACGGACTTGAGCTTAAGTCAGTGCCAGGGCTTCAGCCGGCCTTTTCCGGAAGTCAGGCTGAAGCCTGACCTGCAGGAAGAGGCAGATTCCCTTCAGGACGCCGGCCTGTACAACTTGAACAGCCGCTCGAGCGAGCGCCCCAGTTCGTCGATGGTGTCCGGCTTGAGGATGAGTTCGCGAATGCCGACCTGCTCCGCTGCCTCCCGGTCCTGCGGCCGCACGTAGCCCGACGTCATGAGGACCGGAATGTCCGGGCGCACGGCAAGGATGGCGCGGGCCAGGGTGAAGCCGCTCATGCCGGGCATCGAGAGATCGGTGACGATGACGTCGTAGCGATCGGGATGCTCCGTGAACGCCTGCAGGGCCTGGCTTGCATCGACGAAGCCGGCGACGGCGTAGCCCAGTCGTTCGAGTACGCGGGTCACCAGGAAGACGAGTGCATCCTCGTCATCGACATACATGACCCGCTGGCCGCGTCCCTGCGTCGTCGCAGGCAGCGCGGCATCGTCCGGCGCTTCGGAACGAATGGCTGCGGGAAGATAGACATCGAATGTCGCGCCGTGCCCCGGTTCGCTGGCGACCGCAATGGCGCCATCGTGTGCGCGCACGATGCCGTGAACGACACTGAGCCCGAGGCCGGTGCCCTGTCCCAGCGGCTTGGTGGTGAAGAACGGATCGAAGATGCGATCGAGCGTCGCCTGGTCCATGCCGTGACCGGTATCGTGCACGCTGATGCGCGCATACGTGCCGGGAACGAGTTCGGCCGGTACGTTCAGATCGCCCGCCGCCACCGGCAACTCGGCCACCGCGATCCGTATGTCGCCGCCGCGCTCGCCGATGGCATGCGCCGAGTTGGTGACCAGGTTCATGATGATCTGGTGGATCTGGGTCGAGTCGGCATTGACGGCCAGCGGATGCGCGTCGAATTCCGCACGGATCCCGATGATCGCCGGCAGCGTGGCGCGCAGCAGGCGCAATGCCTCTTCGATCGTGGGCCGCAGTTCGATGACGGTGCGCTTCGGTTCGCTCTGGTGGCTGAAGGCCAGGATGCGATGCACGAGATCCGATGCACGGGCCGCAGCGCGCTCGATTTCTTCGAGGCTGCGCTGCGCCGGATGATCCGGCGGCAGATCCGACAGGGCGAGCTGGGTGTTGCCGGCAATCGCCAGCAGCAGATTGTTGAAGTCGTGGGCGATCCCGCCCGCCAGCGTGCCCAGCGCTTCGATCCGCTGCGAATTGCGCCGGACCTCCTCGGCGTGCTTGCTCTCGGTGATGTCCGTGCAGGCGCCCGTGAGACGAATCACCTTGCCGTTGCCGTCGCGATCGACGCGACCGCTCACGCCGATCCACTGCAGCGCGCCGTCGCGCCGCAGCGACCGGTACTCGACGTGCAGCGTGTCGCTCCGGCCCTGCCACAGCGGCACCATCGCCTTCGTCACCAGCACGCGATCCTCCGGCTGCACGAAATTGGCGGCGCCCTCGATGCCGCCCGCTTCGATTTCCTCGCGCGTCCGGTCGAACAGCCGGAGCAGCACGTCGTCCCACCACAGCCGTCCGCTCGCCACGTCCCAGATATACGTCCCGATACCGCTCGCCATCACCGCGGCCTGCAGCCGCGACTGCGAGCGCTGCAGCTCTTCTTCGGCGCGCTTGCGCTGCGTGGTGTCCATCATCATGCCGTACCAGATCGTGCCGCCGTCGTCTTCGCGATACGGCATCGAACGCGATTCCACCCAGACCTCGCCGCGCTCGGGGTGATGCACGCGCCACTCTTCGTGCCACGGCGTCAGCGTGCGCGCGGATTCATCGATCGATCGCTGCATGCGCGCGAAGTCCTGCTCGTCGATGCGCGGCACGGTAAGCGGATCGCGACCCTGCGCCATCTGCGGCGACACGCCGACGAAATTGGAGATGCCGCCGGTCGAGAGCGGAAACGAGATGGCGCCGTCGGGCCCGCGACGATAGGCGTACACCGCACCCGGCACGCTGGCGATCAGCCTGGCGAAGCGATCGCGTTCGGCCATCAGGGCGAGACGGTTCGTGCGGGCCTCATGAATGTTGGCGATGATGCCGATCCAGCGCAGGAACGTGCCGTCGCGGGTACGCATCGGCACGATGGTCGCTTCGAACCACTGGTACTCGCCGTCGTGACGGCGCACGCGGAATTCCGCCTTGAATGTCTGCGCCGCCGACAGCGCCTCCTGCCTGGCGCGTTCGACGGTGATGCGATCGTCCGGATGCAGCTGGCTCAGCCAGCCCGCGCCGATCTGGCTTTCCGCCGGCTGCCCGGTGTACTCGACCCATTGCGGGCCGATGAACTCCACCTCGCCGGCCGGAGTCCAGGTCCAGAGGATCTGCGGCAGCGCCTGGGCCAGCAGGCGGAAGCTGTAGCGGCTGTCGCGTTCCGTCGCCTCCAGCAACTTGCGGCGCGTGAGATTGCCGACCGTGAGGAGCAGCACCGGCGCCTTGCCGCTGCGGACGCGACTGATGCCGACGCGCAGCGGCAATCGCAGGCCATCGCGACGCATACCGAGCAGTTCGCGTTTGCGCGCCCGCTGCGGACCGCTGAAAAAGGCGGCGATCTCGGCGGCGTTCAGGTCAGGGATGAATTCGGCAACAGGATGGCCGTCGAGGCGGCTCTCGGAACCGGCGAGCACGCGCTGTGCTGCGCGGTTGGCGGACAGGATGCGGCCTTCGCGGTCGACCAGCAGCGCTCCGTGCGCCAGTGCATCCAACCCCATGTCGATCCGTGCGTCTCCATGCGCTGCTGCAGGATCGCCGGATTTCACGCTACCGCTGCCCCCTGATGCTGCCTGCCCCGGCGAGGAATCGTACGCGACCCGCCGCAAGCGCCCGTCAGCATTTTCCGCCGCCGGCAGGTCCGCGGAGGACCTGCCTCACCCATGACGAAAGAGCTTCGTCAGGCGACGCGTTCGCCGATCAGGGCCGCCAGATCGGCCTTGCGCGGCAGGCCCACTTTCTGGGCGACGATCTTGCCCTTGTCGAACAGGATGACGGTCGGTACGCCGCGAACGCCGTACCGGTACGGGGTCTGATTGTTCTGGTCGATGTCCAGCGTGGCGATGGTCAGCCTGCCGTCGAACTCGGCGGCGATGTCGTTGATCATCGGCTTCATGGCCTGGCACGGCCCGCACCAGTCGGCTTCGAACTTGACCAGCACCGGACCGTCCGCCGCCAGCACCTGGGCGTCGAACGTGGCATCGGTAACCGCAATGATGTTGTCGCGACTCATGAACTCTCTCCGGTGATCGGGCGAAGTCCGATCATCGGGGCGAGTGCACGGATCACCAATCCCTGGTGCCGATGCGGGTCATCGAAAGAAACGATTGACGGAAGGGTCTCTCTCTTCCTGTGGGGCCGGCTTCAGCCGGCCTT
>NZ_DAINNK010000033.1:0-8060 GCF_036735925.1 Povalibacter sp. | reverse complement strand
CAGGCTCAGGCCGCCTGCAATCCGATCAGCCGCACGCGGCGATGCTGTGCACGCAGCGCCTCTTCGATCGCCACCAGGCGACGATGAGCCTCGCTCTCGTTCCACTGATGCAGCAGCTTCTGCTTGGTGGCCTCGATCTTCTCCTGCTGCAGCGTCGCCCAGTCGCCGATGAGCTGCGCCAGATGCGAGGCCTCCTGTTCGAGCTGGGCCTGCAGGCGCTGCAACAGACCCGGATCCTGGCAGGCGTCGACGCGTTCGCGGGCGCGTTCGATCTGACGCTCGACCAGCGCCTTGCGGATCTGGAATTCAGGTACGCGCTTCAGGCCGCTCGCCAGGCCCAGCCCCGCGCACAGGCTGATGAACCACTTGGTGGGGTCGTACTGCCACCAGCGCACGCCATTGCGATAGTCCCACTGAAAGATGTGATGGAAATTGTGGTAGCCCTCGCCGTAGGTGAACAGCGCGAGCAGATCGTTGTCGCGCGCGGTGTTCTCGGCGGTGTAGGGACGACGGCCCCAGTAGTGCGCCAGCGAGTTGATGAAGAACGTGACGTGATGGCTGACCACCAGCCGCATGAGGCCGGGCAGCAGCAGCGCGCCCCAGATGTCGCCGTGCCACCAGCCGAGCAGCAGCGGAATGCCGAAGTTCATGCCGACGGCGAGCCACAGGTAGTAGCGGTGCTGGAACATCACGATCGGATTGTTCTCCAGATCGCGCGCATTGGCGGTGTTCAGCTTGCCGCCCGGATAGTCCCGCAGCATCCAGCCCATGTGCGCGAACCAGAGACCGCGCTTGATCGAGTACGGATCCTTCTCGACGTCGTCGACGTAACGATGGTGGACGCGGTGCATCGACGCCCACACCAGGATGCTGTTCTGCAGCGACATGGCGCCGAGCAGCATCCAGAAAATCTGCAGCGGCTTCGAGGCCTCGTAGCTGCGGTGCGCCCAGAGGCGGTGATAGCCGCCCGTGATCGACAGGCCGGGCGCGGAGCAAAGGAGCTCGAACCAGGGTTATTTGAAAGCGTCGGAGTCGGACTTCCACGCGTAACAGGGAAAACCGCCGGCACGGTGGTGATCGCGAACATGAAAACGGCCGGCCAGTTGAACGGCGCCTTCTTGGTTTCGCGGGCTGCGGTCATCGATATCTCCAGAAATTCTAAGGATTTGCGCGAGCGGTCGATCCTAGCAGGACGACCCTACCTGACGAAAGTGAGGGACGCCAGCCAACGCCTCGCAGTGCCGGCAAAACCCGGCAATGCCTACTGTGCCCGCCCGATGAACCCTCACGCCACCGCCCCGGTCGCGAAGCTTGACGGCCGCTCGCGCCAGGCCGAATGCTTGCCGCCGCGTACTTCCGCCGAGCCTGCGCCCATGCACATCCCCGAGCGACGCAAGATGCGATCCAGCGATGCGCTGGAGGCGTTCGGCCGCATCCTCGAAGACATCGCCCACCAGCTCGCGCTACGGCCGCTGCTCACGAGCATCGCCCGTCATGCCTGCGAACTGCTGCGCGCCGACGACGGCGCCATCGGCCTGTATCACCCGGCGCAGAAAGTCATCCGGGTCGAGGCCATCCATCGCCTGCCGCAGATCGAGCTGAACACCGAATTCGCGGCCGGCCGCGGCCTGATGGGCCGGATCATGGAAACGCGCCAGCCCGTGATCTACGACCGCTACGGCGACCTGGAAAGCATGTCCCTGCCGGAACTGGCCGACCACGCCGTGATCGGCGTGCCCATTTTCGGCGGCAGCGGCCAGCTCATCGGCGCCTTCGGCATCGGCGCAGAACCGCCGCGGCGCTTCGAGGCCAGCGACGTCGCAATGCTGCAGCTGTTCGCACGTCACGCCGCCATCGCCATCCAGAACGCCGTGCGCTACGAACGCGAACAGCGCCGCAGCGAACGCATGGCCCTGATCGCCCAGGTCTCGCGGCTCGTGTCCTCGGAACTCGAACCGGAAGAACTGGTGGCGACGACCGCGGACATCATCCATTCGGTGCTGGGCTATCCGAATGTCGTCATCCCGCTGATCGAACAGGAAGACGACGGCGAGTTCCTGGTCTTCCGTTCGCACGCCGGCGCCTATGCGCAGGTGTTCTCGAATCCGTACCGCATGCGCGTCACCGACGGCATCATCGGCTCGGCCATCACGCTGCGCGCCTCGCAGATGGTCAACGACGTCACGAAAGATCCGCGTTACGTTCCGCCACCCGAACCCATCGACGTCTGCGCCGAACTCGCCGTGCCCATCATGCTGGGCGAAGAGGTCTACGGCTGCGTGAACATCGAAGGCCTGGCGCCGTTCGACGAGGACGACGTGCGCAGCATCGAGATCATCGCCGACCATCTCGCGGTCGCCATCAAGAACAACCGTCTGTGGACCGAGGCGCGGCAGGCCGCCGTGATGCGCGAACGCCAGCGTCTCGCGCGCGATCTGCACGATTCGGTGAGCCAGGCGCTGTCGTCGATCAGCATGACGGCGCAGTCGCTGGTCTCCGCCTGGCAGCGCGATCCAGCGGAAGGCGCACGCCGTGCGCATCGCCTGGAAGAACTGTCGCGCCTCGCGTTCGCGGAAATGCGCGCCCTGCTGCGCGAACTGCGACCCGCCACCAGCGTCGCGGGCAGCACGTCGGTCAAGGCCGGTGTCGATGACGTGAAAGCATTGGGACTGCAGGCCGCGCTGCGCCGGCTCGCCGGCATCCTCGCGCCCGAGACGCCCAGCATCCGCCTCGACTTCAGCGACTACGTCCCGCAGCCGCGGCACGTCGAGGAAGAGCTGTACCTCATCTGTCGCGAGGCGCTGTCCAACGCCATCCGCCATTCCAAGGCGCGCGTCGTGCGCATGCACGCCAGCCGCGGCATCGACCGGATCGACATCGTCGTCTCGGACGACGGCGTCGGCTTCGATCCGCTGGAGCAGCAGACCGAAGCCGCGAGCAGCGCAGATCACGGCATCGGCCTGCAGACCATGAACGAACGCGCCCGGGCGCTGGGCGGCTCGTGTCACGTCGCAAGCCGCGTCGGTCTCGGCAGCGCCATCAACATTTCCGTCCCCTGTCACTCCACCGTCGCCTCGGGTGCGCCATGAATCAGACAGCAACCACACCAACGAGACTGATGCTGGTCGACGATCACGCCATCGTGCGCGAAGGGCTGCGCGCACTGCTCAGCGACGTGGAGGAATTCGCCATCGTCGGCGAAGCCTCCAATGGCGACGAGGCCTGCCGGATGGCGCCGCAACTGCGGCCGGACCTGGTGCTGATCGATCTCAAGATGCCCGGCATGCACGCGCCCGACGCCATCCGCATGCTGCGCGCCATCGTGCCCGACGTGAAAGTGCTGGCGCTCACCAGCTATGCCGAAGACGATCAGGTGCGCGACGTGATGAAGGCCGGCGCCATGGGCTATGTGCTCAAGGAAGTCTCGAAGGCCGATTTCCTCGAAGCGCTGCGTACCGTCTCCGGCGGTCATCCCTGGCTGCATCCGCAGGCGCAGCGTTCGCTGATGGAACAGCTGCGCGCCGGCAAGCCGGCCGATCCGCTCGCCACCCTCACCTATCGCGAACGCAGCGTGCTGGAGCTGATCGCGCGCGGCAAAAGCAATCGCCAGATCGGCGCCGATCTGAATCTCACCGAAGGCACCGTGAAGGGTTACGTCAGCATCATCCTCGCCAAGCTCAAACTCGACGATCGCACGCAGGCCGCACTGTTCGCCGCCGAACGCGGCATGGGGCGGGCGAAGAAGGAATCGTCGGTACGGTGATTCCCCTCGCGCTTCTCTGATCCTTTCCCCCGCTATTGTGGGGCCGGCTTCAGCCGGCCTTTCAAGAGTCAGGCTGAAGCCTGACCCACAGCAGAAAAGACACCAGTGCACCCCAATCATTCACCTGTTCGCGGCTCGTGTACCATCCCGCGCATCCAGGGGTGTTGGAAACTGCAGGTTTTCTCAAATGACATACGCAGCGATTACCGGCTGGGGCAAGTGCATGCCGCCGGCCGTGCTCGACAACGCCGGACTCGCGACCTTCCTCGACACCACGGACGAATGGATCACCAGCCGCACCGGCATCCGGGAGCGGCGCATCTCGCATGTGCCGATGACGGCGCTCTCGCACATCGCCGCGGCGCGCGCGCTCGCCTGCGCCGGACTCGATGCGGCCGACGTCGATCTGGTCGTGCTCGGCACCGTGTCTGCCGACGAACACGTTCCCAACACCGCATCTGCCGTGCAATGGCTGCTGGGCGCGAAGAATGCCGCCGCGATGGACATCAACACCGCGTGCACCAGCTTTCTCTACGGACTGACGAGCGCGACCGCGATGGTCCGCACCGGCGTCGTCAGAAACGCCGTCGTCATCGGCGTGGAAGGCATCAGCCCGTTCATGGACTGGTCCAACCGGAATGTCGCCGTCCTGTTCGGCGATGGCGCCGCGGCCGTCGTGATCCAGGCGACGGATCGTCCCGAAGGCGTGATCGCCGAAAAACTCGGCTGCTACGCGGACGCACGGCACACGCTGCGCGTGCGCGGCATGGGCGCGGCGTGGTGCAACCACGACCTGCAACTCGGCGATACGCGCTGGGATTTCGACGGCCAGGAAATTTTCAAACGCGCCGTGGTCGGCATGAGCGAAGCGTCGGAAAGCGCGCTGCAACGCGCTGGCCTGTCACGCACGGATATCGATCTGTGCGTTCCGCACCAGGCCAACCTGCGCATCATCGAAGCCGTCGCCAAGCGCGCCGGCATTCCCATGGAGAAAGTCTTCGTCACCGTGGACCGCTACGGCAACATGTCGTCGGCCACGGTACCGGTCGCACTCGTCGAAGCGATCGAAGAAGGCCGCGTCAGACCCGGCTCGCTGCTGCTGACGCCGGCCTTCGGCGGCGGCCTCACCTGGTGTGCTCACGTCATCCGCTGGGGTGATCGCGTCACGCCGCTGGGCGCCTGCGATCTCGAACTGCCGCCGTGCCATCAAACCGGCGTCGAACTCGTGCAGGACATCATCCGCCGCAAGGGCAATACGTCGAGCGGCTTCGATGTGCAGCTGGCGGCGCGCTGAGAGGAAGAGAGGAGAGCCGCAAAAGACCGCATAAAAGAAGGGAAACATTCCGGGAAGAAAGTCGACCTTCTTTTATGCGGTCTTTTGCGGCTCCCCTTCCTCTTCTTCCTCACCGCAACGCGTGCGTCAGGAACGGCAGCGAGACATCCATGCGGTAATCGATGTCCGAGTGGGTATCGTCGAACTCCTCGTAGACATGTCGGATGCCGGCCGCAGTCAGCCGCTTCGACAGGATGCGGCAGCCGTAGTGAATCTGGTACTGATCGCGGAAACCGCAGTCGATGTAGATGCCGCGCAGTGAGCGCAGATTGGCGCGGTATTTCTTCACCAGGTTGACCGGATCGTGGCGCTGCCACGCCTGCCAGCGTTTCTCGATCAGCTCGCCGGTTTCCAGATTGAACGGCAGGCGGAAGCCGTTCGGCGCGCGACGGTCCGGATCGTAGCTCGCGGCCATGCACAGGTTCATGAGGCAATGGACTTCGCCGCCGCCGAGCTTGCGCTTCTTCCAGATCGCCTCCAGAAATTTGCGCACGCGTCCGTCGTCGAGCCCGCGATCGGCGCCGCGCTCAGCCTTCGCGACATCGAGCGCGCCGGCCGGTCGCGGCCTGGGGCGATACTTCGCCAGTTCGTTGAGCGTGTTCGGCCAGTCGTGGCGATACACGAAGTCGAAATAGGCGTCGCCCGAGTGATCGGCCACCGCGCCCCAGACCTGCGGATACTTCATGCCATGGATGATGGCGCCGTAGCCGCCGGAGGATTTGCCGAAGCAGCCGCGATGTTCGCGCGACGCCAGCGTGCGGAATTCTCGATCGATGCAAGGGACGATCTCCTTGGTGAGATAGTCCGCGTACGCGCCGATGGCCGATGAATTGACGTACTGGTTGCCGCCGAGCGCGGTGAAGCAATCGGGAAAGACCAGGATCGCCGGCGCCATGCGGCCCTCGTGAATCAGGCGCGCGGCGCGCTCCGGAAAGTTCTCGCTGAAGTTCTTCCAGCCGATGTGGCCGAGGCCGGAGCCCGTGAACCCCGCCATGTCCATCAGCACGGGGTAACGCCGGCCGCGACCGTGCTCCGCACCCTCGTCATAGCCCGGCGGCAGCCACACGGCAAGATTGCGCACGCTGGGATCGCCCAGCGGATTGTCCCGCAGCACGCGGGAGTGATGCTCCAGCATGACGAGCGTGCCTGTGTGCCACTTCGGTCGCTTGAGCGCCATACAATGTCCCCAGCCGCCGTTTCGTAGCCACGAGTCTAATGAGTTCCCATTCCAACGACGATCCCGCACTGGAAACGCTGTTCCTGCCCATTCGGCAGAAGCTGTTCCCCTGGCCGCACGACGGCGCCCTGTTCCTGCGTGCACGCAGCGGCGCCTCGCTGCGCGCCGATGATCTTCCGGGACTCGTGTGCGAACAGACGTTCAAACCGGACGCCGATGCGCTGGAGCGGGCGGGATTTCATCTGAACAGCGGCGAACACCGGCGCTATCCGCTCGTGCTGCTGCTGCCGCCGCGTCAGCGCGAGGAAGCCCGCGCCTTGCTGGCGCGTGCGGTGGATTCGATCACGGCGAGTGGCCACGTCATCGTCTGCCAGGCCAACAACGAGGGCGCACGTTCGACCGAAAAGGATCTGGAGCGCCTCGCCGGCCCGCTCGATACGCTGACCAAGCATCACTGCCGTGTCTTCTGGACCGGCCCGCTGAACGGCCCGGTCGATCACGCACTGGCCGAGGAATGGCGCTCGCTCGACGCACCGCGACGCATCGCAGATGGGCGTTTCCTCAGCCGCCCCGGCATTTTCGCGTGGGACCGCATCGATGCAGCCTCGGCGCTGCTCGCCGCGCATCTGCCTGCGAACCTGGCCGGCGATGCCGCCGATCTCGGCGCGGGCTTCGGCTATCTCTCGGCAGAACTGCTGGCACGCTGCCCGCGCATCCGCTCGCTCGATCTGTACGAAGCCGAGTCGCGCGCGCTCGATCTGGCCCGTGAGAATCTGTCCACAGCGACCGTACCGGTCGGCTGCCACTGGCACGATGTGACGACCGGACTGCCGCGCAAGTACGATGTCATCGTGACCAACCCGCCCTTCCATGCCAGCACGCATCACGACCGGCCCGACATCGGCCGGCGCTTCATCGCCATCGCCGCGCAATCGCTCAAACCCGGCGGCCGATTGTGGCTGGTCGCCAATCGTCACCTGCCGTACGAATCCGTGCTGGACGCCCGCTTCGGCAGTGTGCGCACCGTCACCCAGAGCGGTGGATTCAAGATCATCGAGGGGACGCGCGCCGCATGAAACTTCTCAAACTCGTCGCGAATCTGGGTTACGGCAGCCGCAAGGAAGTGACGGCGATGGTGCGCGACGGCCGCATCACCGATCCGGAAGGCGACATCCTCTACACCGACGATGACGTGCCGCACGAGCGCATCCGCGTCGATGGCGAACCGCTCGATCCCGCGCCGGGACTGATCCTGATGCTGCACAAGCCGGCGGGCTACACCTGCTCGCTGAAGGATCCGGGACAGATCGTGTACGACCTGTTCCCGCCGCGTTTTCGGCGGCGCTCGCCGACGCTCGCGACCGTCGGCCGACTCGATCGCGACACCACCGGCCTGCTGCTGATGACGGACGATGGCGCCCTGCTCCATCGCATCGTGCATCCGAAGTCGGCCATCGCGAAGGTGTACGAAGCGACGCTGGCGCGCGATCTGCGCGGCGATGAAGCGAAGATCTTTGCGGGCGGCAAGCTGATGCTCGAATCCGAGCGCACGCCGCTCGCGCCGGCAACGCTCGAAGCGGTCGGGCCGCGCCAGGCGCGACTCACGCTCACCGAAGGCCGTTATCACCAGGCGCGCCGCATGTTCGCGGCGGTCGGCAATCATGTCGAGAAATTGCATCGCAGCCGGGTGGGCGGATTGACGCTGGGCGATCTGCCGGAGGGTCGGTGGCGGCTGCTGGAGGCGGAGGAACTGCAGAAGCTGTTCGCCGGCTGATCGTCGCTTCTTT
>NZ_DAINNK010000032.1:0-52117 GCF_036735925.1 Povalibacter sp. | reverse complement strand
TCTTCCGCCAGCTGCCTGAAATCCACCCCGAGCGAGCGCAGCTTGCGATACAGGTGCGTGCGTTCCATGCCGACGCGTTTGGCGAGCTGGCCGACCTTGCCGTTGCACAGGATCAACTGCTGCTGCAGGTAGGCGCGTTCGAAGTGTTCGCGCGCTTCGCGCAGCGGCAGGGCCAATAGGTCCTGCTTCACCAGCGGTTCGGTGGTCGGGGCCTGCGAGGCGAGTTCGCGTTCGATTTCTTCGAGGCGGATTTCTTCTTCGCCGCCGAGGATCAGCAGTCGCTGCACCAGGTTCTTGAGTTCGCGCACATTGCCCGGCCAGGGGTAGTTGCGCAGGCGGTTCTGGGCGGCGACGCCGAAGCGGCGGAACGGCAGGCGTTCTTCGTCGACGAGGCGATCGACGTAGTAGCGCAGCAGGTCCGGCACGTCCTGCGCGTAGTCGCGCAGCGGCGGCACGTTCAGGGTGATGACGTTGAGGCGCGAGAGCAGTTCGGGGCGGAGGGTCGCGCCCGATTCGCCGTTGAGCATGCGCGGCGTCGCGGAGCTGATGACGCGCAGATTGAGCTTTACCGGTGCAGCACCGCCGACGCGTGTGACGCTCTGCGTTTCCAGCGCAGCGACCAGCAGGCCCTGCGCCTTCTGCGGCAGATCTTCCAGGCCATTGATGAACAGCACGCCGCCGGCGGCCTGTTCCAGGAGGCCGGCATGGACGCCTTCGCGATCTTCGGTGCCATGCAGCGCTGCGGCCGCGCCGTCGTCCGTCATGCCGGTCGCCACGAGCTGCACGAACGGACCGCTGGAACGCGGACTGATCGAATGAATGTAGCGGGCGAAGGCCTCGCGACCCGTGCCCGACTCGCCGACGATGAGCACCGGCGTATCGTGGGGCGCAACCTGCTGTACCTGTTCGCGCAGCGCATGCATCGCCCGGCTCTTGCCGACCGGCGCGATCAGTGCCGGCACCAGCGTGCGTCCCGCCTGACGGCGATTGCGGCCCGAATCGAGCGCGCGTTCGACGGTGCGCAGGAGCTTGGCGAGCGACAGCGGCTTTTCGACGAAGTCGAAGGCGCCGAGCCGGGTCGCTTCGACTGCAGTCTCGACCGTGCCGTGCCCGGACATCATGACCACAGGGCAGTTGGCGCCGTTGGTCTGCGACCATTCGCGCAGCAGCGTAATGCCGTCCATGTCCGGCATCCAGATGTCGAGCAGCACCAGGTCCGGATCGTGCTGGGCGCGACGCGTGCGTGCTTCCGCAGCGTCGGCGGCGACGTCGACCTCGTAACCCTCGTCCGCGAGGATTTCCTTCAGCAGTCCGCGAATCTCGGATTCGTCATCGACGACCAGAATGCGCGCAGCACTCATGCACGTTCCCTCCTCGGCCCCGTACGTCTTTCACGGATCGGAGCGCCGGTCCGGGAAGTCGCGCTCAGCGGCAGTTCGATCCGCACCCGGGCTCCGCCGGTACGGACGTTGTCCGCTTCGATTTTTCCGCCGTGTTCTTCGACGATTTTCTTCACGATTGCAAGCCCCAGCCCGGTGCCCTTCGGCTTCGTGGTGACGTAGGGGTCGAAGACCTGGCCGATGACGTCCGGCCTGAACCCCGGCCCATTATCCTCGACAATGATTTCCGCCGTACTCGCCACGGGATCCCCGGAGCCATTGTCACCCTGATTCTCTGTCCTGCATGTCTCGATCCGATGGGTCTCGATACGCAGCGCCGGATCGGCCGACCCCTCCAGCGCCTCGATGGCATTGGCCAGCAGGTTGTGGAGGATCTGGCGCATCCGGCCCCGGTCAGCTTCGATCTCCAGCGGTCCGCTCGCCAGATCGAGCTTCGGCTGATGCCTCGGCCCCTGCGCGCGGTACAGTTCGGCCACTTCGGTGATGAGCTGATTCAGATCGAATCGTGACACATCCATTTCCGGCGCACGCGCATATTCGCTGAAGGCATTGACCATTTCCTTCATGGCCTCGACCTGCTGGACGATGGTGTGGGTGGCGCGATCCAGCACCTGCGCCTGCGCCTCATCCATCGATCCGAGCAATTTACGCCGCATGCGCTCCGCCGACAGCTGAATGGGCGTCAGCGGATTCTTGATCTCGTGCGCCAGCCGGCGTGCCACCTCGCCCCAGGCGGCATCGCGCTGCGCCTGCAGCAGCGCCGTGATGTCATCGAACACGATCACATAGCCGCCGGGACTGCGATCCTCGCCGGACAAGGTCGTGCAGGCGCACATGAGCACGCGACGGCTCGTCTCTCCCTGCAGCACGAGCTGCTCGCGCCATTCCGTCTCGCCCGAATCGAGATGTGCGCTGCAGGCGGTCTCGAACTGCGAGAACAGGGCGCTGTTCGCATCCGTGGCCGCGGCTGCCAGCGGTTTGCCGACACTGCTTTCGATGTCGGCATTGAGGATCGCGGCGGCAGCCTGGTTCACGGTGCGAATCGTCCGGTCCGGTTCGAGCGAAATGACGCCGGTCGACAGGCGCGCCAGGATCACGGCGAGATTCGTGCGTTCCGCTTCCACCGCCTGCTGGCTGCGACGCGCTTCCTCGCGACTGCGCGCGAGACGCTTCGTCATGTCATTGAACGAGTGAACGAGAATGCCCATCTCGTCGTGCGAGGTGAGCGGCAGGCGCATGTCCAGATCGCCTTTCGCCACCGCGCGCGTTCCCGCCACGAGATCCTGGATCGGTCGCACCAGCCGACGCGCCGACCAGAACGCGCCGTAGAGCGCGGCGAACAACGACAGCAACAGCACGAGGGTGAGCGTGAGGGTGAAGCTGTCTTTCAGCGGTTCGCGCAGGCGTGCCTTTTCGCCATAGCGCTGATAGGCGGATTCGACCGTGTCGGCCAGCTCGCCGAGACGCCGTTCGATCGCGAAGGTCGCGAGCACCATGCGGACTTCCTCGCCCGGCTGCGTGCGCGGCACTTGTGCCGCGGTGCGCACGACGTAGCCGCCGCCGGCCAGCGGATCCAGCGTCACGTACTGGCGGCCCTGCCGCACCTGCATCACCAGTTCGTCGCTCGGCGCCGCCGGAATCTCCGCGATGCGATCCGAACTCGCGGCGACGATGCGATTGTTGCTGCCGAGCAGCGTGACATCGATCGCTTCGTTGGCGCGACGCAGTTCGTCGAGCACACGCACCGGGTCATCGGCGTGATGCGACAGTTCATCCGCAATCGCGCGCGTGCGATCCAGATCCTCGCGCATGCGCAGATCCAGCGCGGCGCGCGACAGCGTCAGCGCGTCTTCGAGGCCGGCGCGGATCTCGACATGGAACCAGCTGTCGATGCCGCGATTCAGGAACACGACGGAGAAGTAGAACACCAGCAGCAGCGGCACCAGCGCCAGCGTCGCCGACATCCACACCATGCGCGCTTCCAACCGCGAACCGACGACGCGCTTGCGCCAGTCGCGCATGAGCTGGGTGAGTCGTCCGCCGATGAGGACCAGCAGCACGATCAGGCCGGCGACGTTGACGCCGAGGATGATGGGATGCAGGTCGCTGAAATTCGCCGACTGCTGCACCGTCTGGGCCATCATCAACAACGCAGCCAGCCACAGTCCGGAGCCGATCAGCACCAGGACCGTGACGATGATGCGTTTCAGATCTGCGGCGACCATGTGTACCACTCGGTGCTCTGGCGCCAGTCATTGGCCCAGAACACGATGAACCGCAGCGCATCGGGCATGGTGCGTACGTCGAGATGCGCGCGCAGACTGATTTCATGGCGCGAATCCGGCACGACCAGCGACTGATCGAGAATCGGCAGATTGGAAATGACGCGCAGCGAATCGAGCGCGGCGTCGAGTGTCGGGAACGAAGACTGCTCGCCGCTGTTGAGATTGCGGACCAGGTAGCGCTCGCTCAGCGCGTGGAAACTGACTTCGTAGTGCTGTTCCAGCGAGGCGACGCTCTCGTCGAGCCACAGACGGCGCGATCGATGCAGCACGATGTCCAGATCGAGCGTGAGCGGCGAGCCTTCGCGGATCGCCTCGCGCGCGCCGTCCGGCAGCTCGAAAACCAGCGTGGCATTGAGCTGATAGACACCTTCGGTGCGTTCGACATAGGCCGAGCGGATCTCGAAGCGCTGCTGCTGCGACCACGCCACAACGGACCACAGCGCGCAGACGAGGAACCACAGCGTGCAGCGCATGGCTGCATTCGCGCCTCCCCGCCGAGCCACTTGTGGACCGATCGCTCGCAACGAACCCTCATCCTGCCTGCTTCTCCAGGCACGCATAATAAAAGCCATCCATGCCGGCTGTCCCGGTAAGGATGGCCTGCCCGGGGCCGTCGGACCGCATTCCTGCCGTCACGTCCGCGGGCAATGTCGGCAACCGGTGCTGCGTCGTGTCGCGCGCATCCGGGGTGCGGTCGAGAAAGTCTCCCACCACGTCGCGCGTCTCGGCCTTGAGAACGGAACAACTCGCATACAGCAGCCGTCCGCCCGGACGCAGCATCGGCCAGGCTCGCGCCAGCAGTTCCTTCTGCCGTTGCACCAGCACGGGGATGTCTTCCGCACGCCGCAACAGCTTGATGTCCGCATGTCGCCGAATGACGCCGGTCGCGGAGCACGGCACGTCGAGCAGGATGCGGTCGAACGGCTGGCCGTCCCACCATTGCGCCGGCTCGGCCGCATCGGCGGCGAATACCGTTGCAGACAGTTGCAGGCGCCGCAGGTTGTCGTCGACGCGCGTCAGCCTTTCCTTGGACACATCGATGGCGATGAGTTCCGCCACTCGCGGCTGCAGCTCGAGCAGGTGACAGGTCTTGCCGCCCGGCGCGGCGCACGCATCGAGAACCCGATGACCCGCCTCCGGATCGAGCAGGAAGGCGGCGAGCTGCGCCGCGGCGTCCTGCACGGACACCAGCCCTGCCGCGAATCCGGGCAACTCGTGCACATCGATGGCACGCGCCAGCCGCAGGGCGTGATCGTCGAACAGGCTCGCGGCGATCTCGTGTCCCGACGCTTCCAGCTGCCGTCGATAGTCGCTGCCCGCGATTCGGCGGCGATTGACGCGCAACCAGAACGGTGGACGTTCGTTGTTGGCGGCGAGGATCGACGGCGCGCGATCCGGCCAGTCCTGTTCGAGCGCACTCACCAGCCATGCCGGATGTGCCGTACGCACGGCGGGATCGCGATCGATCTGCTCGCCGAGCTTCGCGCCTTCGCGCTGGCAGCGACGCAGGATGGCGTTGACGAGTCCGGCCGCACGCGGCTGGCGCAGATTGCGCACGGCGTTGACGGTTTCATCGACCGCCGCGTGCGCAGGAATGTCCGTGTAGAGCAATTGCGCCAGGCCGACGATGACGAGTGCGTGCAGGTCGGGATCGAGCGTCTGCCCGGGCCGGGTCAGCAGACGTTTGAGCAGCGCATCCAGACGCAGATACCAGCGGATGCTGTCGTAGCAGAGCGAGCGCAGCAGTCCGCGTTCCTGCGGCGTGCCGGCCGCGTCGGCGGCGAGCGCGGCATCGAGCGAACGACCGTGAAAAGCAACCTGCGCCACGATGCGCGCGGCCCGCGCACGGATGGCGGCGGAGCGGCTCACGTCAGCACGGCGCCGGTGATGCGATGCGCGTTCATGAATTCAGCAGCGCTGACGGCGCGACGCCCGGCCAGCTGGATTCGCATGAGCGCGATGACGCCATCACCGGTCGCGACGCGTATGCCGTGCGCATCGCCGCCGATCACGGTGCCCGGTGCGGCAGAGACGGCTTCGGCGGAAGGGCTCGCCTGCCAGATGCGCAACTGCTGGCCGTTCCAGCGTGTCTCGGCCACGGGCCAGGGATTGAAGGCGCGGATCTGCCGGTCGATCTCGGTGCTCGTGCGCTGCCAGTCGATCAGCGCTTCGTCCTTGCGCAGCTTGCTGGCGTACGTTGCGCCGGTCTCGGGCTGCGGTCGGGGCGCGATCGAGCCGTCCTGAAGGCCGTCGATCGCGGCGATCAGGGCTTCGGCACCGAGCTGTGCGAGGCGATCGTGCAGTGTCGAACCGGTGTCGGTCGGCTCGATCGGCGTCACGCGCTCCAGCAGCATCGGCCCGGTATCGAGCCCGGCATCCATCTGCATGATCGTCACGCCCGTCTGCGCATCGCCGGCCTGCAGCGCGCGATGAATCGGCGCCGCGCCGCGCCAGCGCGGCAGCAGCGAGGCGTGAATGTTGAGACAGCCGAGCAGCGGAATCTGCAGCACGGTCGCCGGCAAGATCAGGCCGTAGGCGACGACGACCATGAGATCCGGCTGCCACGACTTCAGGCGCTCGACTGCAGCCGCATCGCGCAAGGTCGGCGGCTGTTCGACCGGCAACCCGTGACGCAGCGCGCATTGTTTGACTGCGCTCATCGCCAGCTGCTGACCGCGACCCGCCGGACGATCCGGCTGCGTATAGACGGCGACGACCCGATGGCGCGAGGCCACCAATGCGTCGAGCGCCGGCACCGAAAAATCCGGCGTGCCGGCGAAAACGATGGACAGGGATTTCAAGCGTCTGGACCGGCCCGATCAGATCGCCGGGACCTTGGCGCGCGGCGCGGGCGCCTCACGACGCTCCTTCTCCAGCTTCTTGCGGATGCGCGTGCGCTTGAGATCGGAGAGATAGTCGACGAACAGTTTGCCGTCGAGATGATCCATCTCGTGCTGGATGCACACGGCGAGCAGGCCATCGGCATCGAGCTCGATCTGCTTGCCGTTGCGATCGAGCGCGCGTACGCGGATCTTTTCGGCGCGGCGCACCTTGTCGTAGATGCCGGGCACCGACAGGCAGCCTTCTTCGGTTTCCTCGACGCCATCGCGCGCGATGATCTCCGGATTGATCAGCGCCAGCGGCTCGTTGTGCTTCTCGCTGATGTCGATCACCAGCAGGCGCTTGTGGACATTGACCTGCGTCGCCGCCAGGCCGATACCGGGCGCCGCATACATGGTTTCGAACATGTCATCGATGAGCTTGCGCAGGGCGGCATCGACTTCCTTGACCGGCTCGGCCCTGGTCCGCAGGCGCGGATCCGGAAATTCAAGAATGGGAAGTAATGCCATGTCTGTTTACCTGCACTCGATCATGCTCCGGACCCGATGACTGCGGTCCGGTGGGTCGATTCAACCGGAATGAGAACCACGTCTCGGGGCTGAAGGCCGTTTGTGCACTCGTTGCAATGATGCTGCTAAAGTTCAGTGAACGTTGAACTTAATACAGCCCAAACAGGCGTGTAGCGGCGGTCCCTGACGCGCCGCAGCAGCCCCCGACGCACCGGTCGTTCCGCCAGAAGTATAAGGCCAGGAACGGCAGGCACGGGATATCGATGGTCAAAGGCAATGGAGCGTGTTCGGCGCATGAAGACTGCGACTTCGCAAATTCGTCCGGCGGTGGTGCTCGGCGTGATGGCGTGTCTGACCTTCGCGGCAGGCACGGTGCCCCTCACCTCCTCGGCCCAGGATTCCACCCGCACCATCGCCACGGGCAGCAACATCCCGCTCGCCGCGAGTGCCCCCGACGAATACGTCGTCAAACGCGGCGACACGCTCTGGGACATTTCCAAGCTGTACCTGCGCGACCCCTGGTACTGGCCGGAAATCTGGTACCTGAATCCGCAGGTCGCCAATCCGCACCTCATCTATCCGGGTGACGTTCTCAAACTCATTTATATCGATGGCCAGCCGCGCCTGACCGTGGCCGAGCGCGGCGACGGCAGCAAGCGCCTGTCGCCGCAGGTCCGTCGCGAGCCGCTGAGCCGCGCGGTGACCTCGATTCCGTACGAAATCATTGCCGGGTTCGCCGGGCGTCCGGTCCTGCTCGACAAGGACCAGGTGGAAAAAGCGCCTTACATCGTCGCCCTGCGCGATGAGCACATGATCGGCGGCGAAGGTAATGAGATCTACGCGCGCGGCATCGGCGACGCAGCGGTGGACACCCGCTACAGCATCGTTCACGTGGACGGCAAGCTGCGCGACCCGGACAACAACGATCTGCTCGGCTACACCGGCATCTATGTCGGTTCCGGCCCGGTCGCCCGCGCCGGCGACCCCGCCAAGCTCGTGCTGACCGAAACCGTGCGCGAAGCATTGCAGGGCGACAAGCTCTTCCCCGAAGCCACGGACGTGAAGGATGACTTCGTGCCGCACGCCCCGTCTTCGGACGTGAAGGCCACGGTCATCGCCGTGAAGGAAGCGACGGTGATGGGTCAGTACCAGCTCGTCGCACTGAATCGCGGTTCGTCCGCCGGCCTCGAACCCGGCCACATCCTCGCGGTGTCGGAACGCGGCGAGGTCGTGCGCGACAAGTTCAACAAGGGCGGCCTCGGTGCAGGCAACAGCCGCGTGATGGGCGGCGGCAAGAAAGTGCAGCTTCCCGACGAACGCATCGGCCTGGTCATGGTGTTCAACACCACGCCGCGCATGAGCTACGCGCTGGTACTGGAATCGCAGAAGGAAATTCGCGAAGGCGATTCCGCTGCGAATCCCTGAATCTGCTCCCCGAGATCGGCGACATGCCGTCGCCGATCTCCATTTCTCGACAAGATCCCCGCTAACAGCGCCGCTGACACCCGAATCGGTGCTTTAGATTGCGGCTCATGGATGAGCTGACCGCATCGCTGACCCTGGCGCGAGCCCCCGCATTTCACGCAGGCACTGCCGGACCGCTGCTGCAGCAGTTCGGCTCTGCTGCCGCGCTCGTTTCCAGTCCGCCGTCTTCGCTGCGCGAGGCCGGCATCGACGACAGGCTGATTGCCTACCTGCGATCGCCTCCGCGACGCGAGATCGACAACGACCTGTGCTGGCTCGAACCGTCCGATCGTCATTTCGTCACCTGGGGATCGGAACACTATCCGCGCCTGCTCGCCGAACTGAGCGACGCGCCCTACGCACTGTATGTGCGAGGCGATGCGAGCCTGCTGTCGATGCCCCAGCTCGCGATGGTCGGCGCACGCAATCCGACGCCGGCCGGCAGCGAAACGGCACACGGCTTCGCCGCGCATCTCGTACGCTGCGGGCTGACCGTCACCAGCGGCCTGGCCATCGGGATCGACACGGCCAGCCATCGGGGCGCGCTCGCCGGCGAAGGGCAGACGATCGCGGTCTGCGGGACCGGACTCGATGTCATCTATCCCCGCAGCAATGCGGCGCTCGCCGGAAAAATCGCCGCGCAGGGCGCGCTCGTCAGCGAATTCCCCCTGGGCACGCGACCCTTCAAACAGAACTTTCCGCGGCGCAATCGCATCATCAGCGGCCTGAGCCTCGGCACGCTGGTCGTGGAAGCTGCAGTGCAGAGCGGATCGCTGATCACTGCACGGCTCGCATCGGAACAGGGACGCGAGGTATTCGCGATTCCCGGCTCGATTCACAACCCGCTCGCTCGCGGCTGCCATCGCCTGATCCGTCAGGGCGCGAAGCTGGTGGAAACCGCCGAGGACATCTTCGACGAACTGCGTCCGCTCGCACGATTGCTGCAGATGCCGACATTTTTGCCGCAGGAAGAGTCATCGCGGAGAAAACCTGAAATATCAGGCAATTCCGGGCCGCGATTGGACAAAGGATATGAAATCCTGTTAGATGCCCTCGGCTTCGAGCCGACCGGCGTGGACCTTCTGGTCGTGCGTACCGGGCTCAGGGCCGACGAGGTGGCGTCGATGTTGCTGATCCTCGAACTCGAGGGTCACGTCCTCTCCCACCCCGGCGGTCTCTACGTCCGCGTATCTCCAAGGCAGTGAAATGAAGGAAAGCGTTCTCGATATTCTTATTTACCTTTTCGAGAATTACTTCGACGCCGATATCGAGTCAGCTCCCGAACCCGACCGCGACACCCTCAAGGACGAACTGGAACGAGCAGGATTTTCGGAACGCGAAGTCGACCGGGCACTCGAGTGGCTCGAACAGCTGTCGGCCGATCCGCAACGCGTCGTTTCCGTGCCGACGGCACGCGCGATCCGCGTGTTCGATCCGCGTGAACAGGCGCGCCTCGATACCGAATGTCGCGGATACATCCTGTATCTGGAGAACATCGGCATTCTGAACGCCTCGCAGCGCGAACTCGTGATCGATCGTCTGCTGGCGCTGGACACGCGACAGATCGATATCGAGCAGGTGAAATGGGTGGTGCTGATGGTGCTGTTCAGCCAGCCGGGGCAGGAGAGTGCCTACTTGCGGATGGAAGACCTGGTGTTCGACAACCGGCTGGATGCGGTGCATTGAGAAACGAAGTGACATTCGATTGCTGATGCACCGCGGACCCCCGCGGTTTTCTTTTTTATGGATCAGAAAAATCTCGTCATCGTCGAATCGCCTGCCAAGGCGAAGACCATCAAGAAGTATCTCGGCAACAACTTCGAGGTACTGGCGTCCTATGGCCATGTGCGCGATCTCGTACCGAAGGAAGGTGCGGTCGATCCGAAGCACAAGTTCGCGATGCGTTACCAGATCCTGGAAAAGAACGAAAAGCACGTGCAGGCGATTGCACGGGCACTGAAAAAAGCCGGCGCTCTCTATCTCGCAACCGACCCCGATCGCGAGGGCGAGGCGATTTCCTGGCATCTCACCGAACTGCTGAAGGATTTCAACGCGCTCGACGGCAAGGACGTGCATCGCGTCGTCTTCTACGAAATCACCAAGAACGCGATCCGCGAAGCCATCCAGCAGCCGCGCGAGATTTCCGTGGATCTGGTGAATGCACAGCAGGCGCGGCGCGCGCTCGACTATCTCGTCGGCTTCAATCTGTCGCCGCTGCTGTGGAAGAAGGCCGGTCTGCCCGGCGCGTCCGCCGGCCGCGTGCAGAGCCCGGCACTGCGACTGATCTGCGAACGCGAGGAAGAGATCTCGAAGTTCGTCGCGCGCGAATACTGGACCATCGACGCCGACGCACAGAAGGCAGCGCAGACGGTCCCGTCGCGCCTGATCGAATACGGCGGCGAGAAGGTCGAGCAGTTCACCGTCACGAACGAAGCGCAGGCGAACGACGTGCGCGCCGGCATCGAGAAGGCGGCCGGCGGTCTTCTCAGCGTCGCCTCCATCGACCGCAAGCAGCGCAAGCGCAACCCCGCTCCGCCGTTCACCACGTCGACGCTGCAACAGGAAGCCGCGCGCAAGCTCGGCTTCGGCGCCCAGCGCACCATGCGCACCGCGCAGCAGCTCTATGAAGGCGTCGACTTCGGCGAAGGCGCCGTCGGTCTCATTACTTATATGCGTACCGACTCGGTCAACCTCGCCAACGAGGCCATCACTGAGATCCGCCAGGTCATCGAGAAGATGTACGGCAGGGATTCGGTGCCGGAGGCGCCGCGCGTCTACAAGACCAAGTCGAAGAACGCGCAGGAAGCGCACGAAGCGATTCGTCCGACCTCCGCCTCGATCACGCCGGAACGGCTCGAAGGCAAGATCGACCCGGAACAGCTCAAGCTCTACAGCCTGATCTGGAAGCGCGCCGTCGCCAGCCAGATGGAACCGGCGGTGTACGACACCGTCGCGGTCGATCTCGTGCCCGGCAAGAGCGCCAAGCGCGAAGGCGCCGCGGCCGTGCTGCGCGCCAATGGCTCGACGCTCGTGAAGCCCGGCTATATCGCTGTATATAAGGAAGGGCTCGACGACGTCGCGGACGACGACAACGACCGCATCCTGCCGCCGCTGCAGGTCGGCGACGAGCTGAAGCTGCTGGAAGTCCGCCCCGAACAGCACTTCACCGAACCGCCGCCGCGCTACTCGGAAGCGAGCCTCGTGAAGGCGCTGGAAGAGTACGGCATCGGCCGACCGTCGACGTACGCCAGCATCATCCAGACGCTGACGAACAAGAAGTACGCGGAACTGCTCAACAAGCGATTCTTCCCCACCGATCTCGGCAAGCTCGTCAACAAATTCCTCACTCGCAATTTCGAGCACTACGTCAACTATGGCTTCACCGCCAAGATGGAAGACGATCTCGACGAAATTGCCGACGGCAGAGAACAGTGGGTGCCGGTGCTCGACAAGTTCTGGAAGGACTTCAAGCACCAGGTCGACTTCGTCGACAAGTCGGTGACGCGCGAAGACGTTTCCGAAGCGCGCGAACTCGGCAAGGATCCGGTAACCGGCAAACCCATTTCCGTGCGCTATGGCAAGTACGGCCCGTTCGTGCAGATGGGCACCAAGGACGACGAAGAGAAACCCAAATTCGCCAGCCTGCGTCCGCACCAGCGCATGGACAGCATCGTCCTCGCCGACGCGCTCGAACTCTTCAAGCTGCCGCGCACGCTCGGTCACATGCCGGACGGCAAGCCGATCCGCGTCGCCATCGGCCGCTTCGGGCCGTACGTGCAGTACGGCGACAAGAAGTACGCCTCGATCAAGGACGACGATCCCTACACGGTCGAACTGCCGCGCGCGATGGAACTGATCCAGGCGAAGGAAGAGCTCGACGCCAACCGCATCATTCTCGATTTCCCGGAAGCGGGCATCCAGGTGCTGAACGGCCGCTACGGTCCGTACATCACCGATCGCGTGAAGAACGCGAAGATCCCCAAGGAACGCGAGCCGAAAACGCTGACGCTGGACGAGTGCAAGGAACTGCTCGCAGCAGCACCCGTACGCCGCGGCCGCTTCGGCATGAAGAAAGCTGCCGCCAAGACGGTGGCAGCACCCGCGGCCGAGGCAAAGGAAAAACCGCTGAAGGCTGCTGCGAAGACGGCGACCAAGCCTGCGGCGAAAAAGACAGCGACAGCAAAGGCACCCACGAAGAAAGCGCCGGCCAGAAAAGCGAAAGCAGCGCCGGCGAAATCGGCGAAGAGCAAGAAGCCGGGCAAGTAACGCTCACGCACGATGACCACGGGCCCTGCCAATGTCGACGCCGTGCTCGCCTATCTGCGCGAGCTGCAGAACCGCATCTGCGCGGGCCTCGAACAGATCGACGGCAGGGCGCGCTTCCGCAGCGACACCTGGCAGCGCGCCGAAGGCGGCGGCGGCGACAGCCGCGTGCTGCGCGATGGCGGCATCTTCGAACAGGCCGGCGTCAACTTCTCGCACGTGAAAGGCGCGAAGCTGCCGCCCTCCGCCACCGCACAGCGACCGGAGCTCGCCGGCGCCGCATGGGAAGCGATGGGTGTTTCGCTGGTGATCCATCCGACGAATCCCTACATCCCGACGACCCACGCCAATGTGCGGTTCTTCAATGCAGACAGCGGCGCACAGTCTGCCTGGTGGTTCGGCGGCGGTTTCGATCTCACGCCGTTCTATCCATTCGATGAGGACGTGCTGCACTGGCATCGCACCGCGCAGCGTGCGTGCGAACCGTTCGGCGCAGACGTCTATCGCGAACACAAGGACTGGTGCGACCGCTACTTCTTCCTCAAGCATCGCAACGAAACCCGCGGCGTCGGCGGCCTGTTCTTCGACGACCTCAACGCCTGGGGCTTCGAGCGCTGCTTCGCCTATCAACGCAGCGTCGGCGACCATTTCCTCGACGCCTACCTGCCGATCGTTGCGCGACGCAGTGCGATGTCGTGGGGCGAACGCGAGCGTCAGTTCCAGTTGTATCGCCGCGGCCGTTATGTCGAATTCAATCTGGTATACGACCGCGGCACTTCGTTCGGCCTGCAGTCCGGCGGACGTACCGAATCCATCCTCATGTCGATGCCGCCGCTCGCGCGCTGGGAATACGACTGGCATCCCGCGTCCGGTTCGCCCGAAGCGCGTCTCTACGAAGAATTCCTGCGCCCGCGCGACTGGCTGCGCGAACTCGACAGCCGCAGCACGTCGACTCCCGTCTGACTCACCGCTCGCTGCGCGATTCGCAGCATCTGTATACAAGCAGCAGCGCGAGTCGCCGTGTCGTTCGCGCGTTCTGCGACTGCCCAATAGCGTGATTGAATTCACACAACACGCGGAGTAGCGTCCGTCGCGACGATTGCGCGAGCCGCAATCGGGTTCCCGTCAGTTGCAGGTTCACTGCGGCCATCTGCTGCGGCTCGCGTCCCGTTGCGTTCGGGCAGTGTCGCCTGCACGCAAGGAGGTGCGAGTTTCGACGCGGACTGGATGTGCGCTCGAGCGACAGCCCATCCCCGGCGAAAGCGCATCAGGCGCCATAACAACCTCGGGGATTTTCCAATGGATCACTCTGTACCCGGCTTGCGATCGGTGATCGCAGGCACGCTGTTGACTACAGCGCTCGCGGTCGTGCCCCTGGCGACGCAGGCGGCCGGCGAAGCGAAGCCGCGCGGCGCTGCTCCCTCTCTCAAACTGCACGGCAAATCGCTCGACCAGCCGCGCAAGCGCGTGCAGGTCTTCGTGCAACTCGACCAGCCCGCCGTCGCCGAACTCAACGCGCAGGCGCTCGAAACGCAGGGCTCATTCGCATCGCCTGCGGCACAGCGCGCACAAGCCGAGCGCGTATCGCAGCAGCAGGTGCAGATGAGATCCGTGCTCGCAAGCCACGGCGCGGAGATCCTCTCCACGCAGCGCGTGGCCGCCAACGGCATCCGCATCAACGTGGATCCTGCAGAACTCGACAGCCTGCGCTCGCTGCCCGGCGTGCGTTCGGTGGGCCGCGTCGAAATCCACACGCTCGACAACATCGACAGCGTGCCGTGGATCGGCGCGCCGGCAGTCTGGGCTGCGCTCGGCAAAGGTGAAGGCGTCAAGATCGGCATCATCGACACCGGCATCGACTACACGCATGCCGATTTCGGCGGCAGCGGCAATCCGGCCGACTACGCCGGCAACAACAAGAGCATCGTCGAGCCGGGCACGTTCCCGACGGCGAAAGTGAAGGGCGGCTACGACTTCGCCGGCCCGACCTACAACGCGAACATCCCCACCTCCGTGCCGCAACCCGACGGCGATCCGCTCGACGGCAATGGTCACGGCACGCACGTCGCCGGCACCGCGGCCGGCCTCGGCGTGGCAGGCAGCGTCGGAGCGGGCGTGGCGCCTGGCGCAGCACTCTATGCGCTCAAGGTCTTCGGCGATGCCGGCGGCAGCACCGACCTGACCTCGCTCGCCATCGAATGGGCGATGGATCCGAACGGCGACGGCGACATGAGCGATCACCTCGACGTGATCAACATGAGCCTCGGTTCGCCCTTCGGCGAACCGGACGATCCGTCGGCGATCTCGACGAACAATGCCGCGAAGGTCGGCATCATCGTCGCAACGTCTGCCGGCAACGAAGGCAACACGCCTTACGTCACGGGCGCACCGGGCGTCGCCTCATCGGCGATTTCGACGGCAGCCAATACTCCCGGTGGACGATTGTCGTCGCGCGTGAACGTCACGGCGCCGGCGTCGGTCGCCGGAGTGAAACCATCGGTCGAAGGGGCAGGACCTGTGACGTTGGCAAGTACCGGTCCCATCACCGGACAGGTCGTACCGGCAGAACCGCGCCAGGGCTGTCTGCCGCTCACCAACGCCGCCGCGCTCGCAGGAAACATCGCGCTGTTCGTTCGTGGCGCGCCGACAGGTTTTCCTGGGACCTGCGGCTTCCTCGCCAAGTACACGCAGGCCCAGCAGGCGGGCGCGCGCGCGATCATCGTCTACAACAACGCGGCCGGCGATCCCATCGTGATGGGCGGTCTCGACGCAACCATCACCATCCCCGGCGTGATGATCACGCAGGCAGACGGTGCTGCGCTGGCTGCGGCAAGCAACGTCAATGCAACGATCGATCTCGCACTCAATCCGCTCGACGATGACCAGATCGCTGCGTTCTCCTCGCGTGGCCCCGGCAGCGGCGGCTCGACGTTCAAGCCGGACCTCAATGCGCCAGGCGTGGCCATCGTCTCGGCCGGCGTGGGCAGCGGCACGGGCAGCCTCAACATCCAGGGCACATCCATGGCATCGCCGCACACGGCGGGGGCCGCTGCGCTGCTGCGCCAGAAGCATCCGAAGCTGGACCAGGCGGCGATCAAGGCGTTGCTGCAGAACTCCACGGTCGATGCGAATACGTCGGGTGACACCGATCTCGCCCGCCAGGGTGTCGGTTCGATCCGCGTCGACAAGGCCGTGTCGCTGACGAGTTATGCCTTGCCGGGCGGCGTTTCTTTCGGTCGCATCAATCCGCTCATCACCGCCTTCGAAAGCGAGAAGGTCACGCTGACGGATCTGAGCGGCAAACGTCGCACGTTCCGCGCGACCCATGAGCCGAACCAGACCTATCCGGGCGTCGAAGTGAAATGCCCGAGCACGGTCAGCGTGAATGCCAAGGGCAAGACCAGTGCGCAGATCACGTTCAAGTTCGACCCGAAAGCGGCCTGGAAGAAAGGCGTGTACGACGACGCCGTCGTCAGCCAGACGGAGGTGGATGGCTGGTGCGTGTTCAGCGATGGCAAGGACTCGCTGCGCGTCGGCTATCTCGCCGTCGTCGATCCGGCATCGAGCGTGCTCGTGCTGCCGGACAACGGCCTGTCCGATGTGAAGCTGCGCAACTTCGGTCCGTCGCTGGGCTGGGCAGAAGCCTTCACGCTGGCGAAGATCGGCGGTGAACGGCAGAACAGGACGTACGGCTCGATCGCTGCGGTCGGCTTCCGTCGCGCCAATCCGGCTTTCTACCTCGGCCTCGGCGTGCTGGAACTCGGCTTCGTCATGGAGCGTCCGTTCGAGCATCTCTCGAACCTGAACTTCCTGCTCGAGATCGATGCCGACAATGACGGCGTCGCCGATGCCTATCTCGAAGGCACCGACCTCTCCGACTATGTCGATCAGGATCCGGGCGAGTTCGCGACGCTGCAGTTCGACGCGACCGGCGGCGGCTTCATCGACTGGGCACCGATCGTGACGTGGGACTACAACGACCGCGTCCTCACCCTGCCGTTCACGCTGGCGTCGTCGCCGCAGTTCCCGGGCCTGGTACCCGACAAGTTCAGCTACGTGCTGACGGTGACTGCACGCAATGGCGATCAGGACGTGCAGCGCGGCACGGTGGATCTGTCGAAGGAAATCGTTCCCGACCTGAACTCGTTCGGCATCGACCCGAACGACAGCGTCGACGTGGGAATGAGCGGTCCGACCGGCACGTCGCTGTGGCTGCTGCAGAACAACATCTCGCTGGCGCAGCCGGCACTGTCGGTGCACGTCGAGAAGAAGAAAGGCCGGAAGTAATCCGACCGGTCTTCCGATCGCAGACTCGAAGGGCCACCGCAAGGTGGCCCTTCTTCATTTCTGACGGAAGGAATCGAAGCGGCCGCTACTGGCTTTCGATCGGCGGACAGGCGCGTACGTCGCTCAGGTCGGAGTGATAGGTATAGATGCGCCCCTGGTAGCGCAGGAAAAGCTTGAATCCGTTGACGGGCTGCGCCACCACCGCTTCGTCAGCCCGGGGACAATCCAGCGTGTTGTCGCGCCACTGCTGCGGCCGCGTGCCCTGCAGGCGGATGGCAGCCGGATCGGCCTGCAGACGCATCGCCAGATCCGCGCGCGCCTTCTCGATCATCACGTCCAGGCCGCGCGCGTGAGCGGGCCGGCTCTGTTCCTTGCGCGTCAGCAATGGCTGATCGCACACCACGGCGTTCTTGCCGGCGACGTGCACGCGGTACGTGCGACCGGCCGCCTGCAGCGTCACCGCGTAGCCCTCCGTGATGACCTGCAGCGCCATGGTTCCGGGCTTGCCGCAGCCGAGGCTGGAATCGTTCCAGGTGCGCGGCTCCACCGAATCGACCTGCAGTTCGCCCTCCGCTGTCTTCAGATGGGCCGCCAGCGTCTGTCGGGCCAGGGCCGACGCTTCTGCTGCCGCAGCGCCGTCTGATTCAGCAGCCATGACCGATAGGGCCGGCGAGCCGGCGATTGCGAGCAATGCGATGGCGATGGTCCTGATCATCATTCATCATCTCCCGGCTCCGAAACGGTTGAGACTCACAATTTAAGACCCTGGGGCCTGTGGGCCCGTTCCATGAATTATCGCCACGCCTTTCACGCCGGCAACTTTGCCGATGTACACAAGCACGTCGTACTGCTGGCCATCCTGGCCCGCCTGACGCGCAAGCCGACGCCGCTGTTCTTTCTGGACACGCATGCGGGCCGCGGGCTGTATGACCTGCATTCGGAGGATGCCGCGCGGGGCAACGAATGGCGCGAAGGTGCAGGACGGCTGCACGAAGCCCGTCCAGCCGACGCCGATCTCGCCGCCTATCTGCAGATCGCGTCCGAGGCATCGGAGAAAACGACCCGGCAATTCCGCCAGTACGCCGGCTCGCCCCTGCTCGCACTGCGCGTGCTTCGCGACACCGATCGCGTCGTCTTCGTCGAACAGCAGCCGATGGAAGCGCGCGCACTGGAGAAATCCCTGCCGCGGCGTCGCGGCATGTCGGTCATCACCGGCGACGGTTATGCGTCTCTCAAGACCTATCTGCCGCCGAAAGAGAATCGCGGACTCGTGCTCATCGATCCGCCCTATGAAGCGGAAGACGAATTCGCCGCCGTCGAAAAGGCACTCAGGTTCGGCCTCGATCGCTGGCCCAACGGCGTGTTCGCCGTGTGGTATCCCATCAAGGCCAGCGGCGAATACCGGCGCTTTCATGCCTCGCTGCAACAGTCCGGTCTGCGGAAGTTGCTGCTGCTCGATTTTCACCTGAAGCCGGAGGACTCGCCGCTCGGTCTCAACGGCTCCGGCCTGCTGATCGCGAATCCACCCTGGCAGCTCGATATCGCGATGCGCGAAACACTCGATGAACTGCTGCGACTGCTGTCGCCGGACAAGACCGGCAGTGTGCGGATCGAGTGGCTGGCCGGGGAATAATGAGACGCGACAAGGACTGTCCTGGTTCATGACGAGACACGCCGCTCCCGCGGCGACACCTGCCATCTCGCCACTGGCCCCGGCGCGGGCGACACAGGCGAGCGACTCCGCACCTGCAAAGCCGCTGACAGACTCTCGCACGGCTGCATCCAATACGAGTCCGAATCTCGTCCTCACGTGCACTGCACCGTCAGGAATCGGCCATGAGCCAGCTCATCACCCTTGCCAGCGTGTTCCTTGGATTCATCGCGATCGTCATCGTCATTCCCAGCTGGCTGCGACATCGCTCGCGCACGCTGGCGTTGCGCACGATCAGTGAGGCCATTGCGAGCGGACGGCTGGCCGATGCGGCCCTGATCGAGCAGATGCTCGTTCCGCCCCGCCGTCCCGTCGGCAGGTGGTTTGCGCTGTTCAATCTCGTCGTCGGGGTCGGCGGCTTGTGCGTCGGCACGGCGTTGTCGATCGCGTCGCACCTCCTGGTATCGACGGCCGACGCCGCAGGAATGATGGTCGGCGCGCTCATCAACCTGAGCAGCGGCGTCGGACTCACGACGCTGGGTCTGCTGAGCATGCGCTTCCTGTCCGGCACGACCCGGCCGGCGCCGGTCTGGGACTACGCGTCGATCCTTGCGCTCGTCACGCTGTTCCTCGGCGTATCGGGGCTGTCGACAGCGACCGGACTGTCGCTCGCCGCGCAGTTCTACATCGCGCCGGCGATGGGCGAGCGCGCGGCTCACGGCATGCTCATCGGCGCGACGATAAACGCGTGCACCGGCATCGGCTTCACCGCGCTCGGCCTCTTCATCCTGCGGACTTTCGCGACCTGCAAGGAAGCGTGAGGCTCGCGCATGGACCCTGCAGCCGCAAGAGCGCTCCCCGAATCGACGCTCGTGCTCGCGGCGCAGTCGCGGGACCGCATCGCGTTCGAGGAACTCGTGCGGCGGAGGGAACGCTGGCTGCGCGCGCTGCTGCGCCGCGTGTGCGGCCACCCGCAACAGGCGGACGATCTCGCGCAGGACACGTTCCTGCGCGCATGGCAGAGCATTGCGAATCTGCGCGAGCCGGCCGCATTCGCCGGCTGGCTGCGACGGCTGGCGGTGCATCGGTTCATCGATGCCCGGCGCTTGAGACGTGGCGACTTCGATGCGCCTGCGACGCTCGATACGCTCGCGTCCGATGAGCCGTCGCCGAGCCGCACGGCACAAGCGCAATTCGACCTCGACCGGGCGCTCGCGCAGCTTTCCGATCCCGAACGCCTGTGCGTCGTTCTGAATCTCGGCGAAGGCCTGAGTCACGGAGAAATCGAGCAGGCGACCGGCATCCCGCTCGGCACCGTGAAATCCCACATCCTGCGCGGCACGGCGAAGATGCGCCGCGCAGCCGGAGACGCCCATGAATGAATTCGAACGGCTGCTGACGCAGGGGATGGCGGACGAACCGCCATCGCCGGATGAGGACTTCGTTCGCGGCGTCGCGCGGGCCGTGGCAGCGGAGGAACGAGCACGCATCGTCAGGCTCGCGATCATCACGTGCATTGCACTCTGTCTCGCCGTCGCCTTCGGCTTCGGCCTGGCGGCGAGCTGGAAGGCCGTCGCTGCCGTGTGGTCATCGCCGCCCATGCCGCAGCCGTTCGTCGCGTGCGGCGTCGCAGTCCTGAGCGCAATCCTGCTGCTGCCGCTCATGCGGACGCGCGAATGACGATGCCCCTTCGGGGACAGCCGGATCGCAAACGAGGCCGCATTCTTCTTATGAGACGAACGCAGCGTTCCTTGCGCAGCGCAAATGGGCGTCTGCGTTCGAACGAATGCCCGCGATCGACATACGCAAGGAAGTCGAATCGACGCCCGGCACCGTTCCCGCCGACTTGCGGTTCTCGCGCGGGCGACGGAGTTCGCAGGAATACTGGAGACTCACGTGCGACCGGCTCGATCATCTCGGCATCGTCGGTCTGGCCAATGCCTCCGATGTCCAGCGCCAGGCACTGGCCGGTCGCTGGCCGCAGTCCATCGATGCGCAGTTCGAAGCGGCGCGTGCCGAGCCGGCGCGACTGGCGCGACTCGCCGCGCTGACCTCCGCAGCCAGCAGCGTCCCGCTCGCGCGCCTGCTGAAAGGCTCGGCCGTGCGCATGCAGGCGGCCGACGATCCCGATCCCAACGCAGAGCTCAATGCCGCGCTGCTGGCGTACTACAACGATCGGGTCGCTCCCGTCGTTGCTGCGGCGTACGCGAACCACGAGCAGATGGAGACCGCCATCGCCGCGCTGCGCGGATGGCAGCGCGCGGAGATGTTGATGGGCGACGCGGCGGACGCCACGGCGCAGGCACTCGCCGAGCGCGTAGCGGACGACGATAATCGACCTGCTGACGCTCGCAGCCGACGACGTGCAGGTTTCCTGCGTGAATTCCGGCGGCGGTTTCGGCAACGTGCAGAAAGCCCTGCGTGTCATCCGCCTGTTGTTGCTCGAAGGCCTGGAAAGCCGCGCCAACGAACTGCAGGAGGCGCTGAACTCCTGTTTCCGCCTGCGGATCGAGTTCAAGCACCAGCACGGCGAAGAGATGCACAGCTCGTCCTCCACGCCGGGCACACCCTACTTCTTCCGAACCGATCTCAGTGCCAGCCTGCAGCAGCAAGGCGAAGGCATCCTGCAGGGCGATGCCCGAATGTTCGCAACGACGGTGGCAGGCGGCCGATCGTCCTGTGGCTGATGGACTGGGGTCCGGGCAGGATCCATTGCGACAACGTCACTACCAGGGACATCGAGACCGCGGGAGGCACGCTGCATTCCTCGTCCACGACGAGCACCGACAGCGACTACGTCGCGGTACGCGACACCCGGCTGCCCTTCTACGAGATACAGGCCGTTCCCGGTCGCGCAGCGACGTGGGCCATCACGCTCAAACCCACTGGCGGCGGTTTCGAGTGGCGCAAGCGGAACAGCACCGGCACCGAGATCCATCAGTTCGACGAGGAATTCCAGATCACGGTCCACAACAAACTCTGAGGGCGGCGACGCTGGCGCTCGCAGTCACTTCTTCTGCGCCAGCGTCCTGCACTCCTTGTGGCGGAAGCAGCTCGTCAGGTGATCGTTCACCATGCCCGTCGCCTGCATGTGCGCGTAGATGATCGTGCTGCCGACGAAGCGGAAGCCGCGCTTCTTGAGATCCTTGCTCAGCGCATCCGACTCGGGGCTGGTGGCCGGCACCTTGCCGTGCAATGCGATGTCGTTCTGGATGGGCTTGCCGCCGACGAAGCTCCACAGATGCTTCGAGAATGAACCGACCTTCTCGCTGAATTCCAGAAACGCCCTGGCGTTGCCGATGGCGGATTCGATCTTCAGACGATTGCGCACGATGCCGGCATCGTTCATCAGTCGCGTGACATCGCGCTTGCCGAAGCGCGCGATCTTTTCCGGATCGAAGCCGGCGAACGCCGCACGATAGCCTTCGCGCTTGTTGAGGATGGTCGACCACGACAGTCCCGCCTGCGCGCCTTCCAGGATCAGGAATTCGAACTGGGTCGCATCGTCCCAGGCCGGCACGCCCCACTCGGTGTCGTGATAGCGGACGTAGAGATCGTTGCCGTTGGCGACCCACTGGCAGCGGGTCGGATTCTTGACTGGCATGTTTGAGGCACCGGTCCGGAGGTTGTAGGCTTCGGCCTCGCAATCTTGTGCGCCCTGCGCTTCGCACCTCAAGCCCCAGAGACCCGAGCCCGCCATGTCCGACCGAGAAACCGGCGAATTCCCGCGCACCCGTCTGCGCCGCATGCGCTTCGACGACTTTTCGCGCCGCCTGATGCGCGAAACGACGCTCGGCCCCGACAACCTCATCTACCCGATGTTCGTCATCGAAGGCCGCAATCAGCGCGAGGCCGTGGCGAGCATGCCCGGCGTCGAGCGGGTCAGCGTCGATGAACTGGTGCGCGAAGCCGAAGGACTCGTGAAGCTCGGCATCCCGGCGCTGGCGTTGTTTCCCGTCACGCCGCGCGAGGCGAAGAGTCTCGATGCGGAGGAATCCTGGAATCCGGAAGGCCTCGCACAACGCGCCGTGCGCGCCGTGAAGAAAGCCGTGCCTGAACTCGGCGTGATCACCGACGTTGCGCTCGATCCGTTCACCACCCATGGACAGGACGGCATCATCGACGACAGCGGCTACGTATTGAACGACATCACCGTCGCCGCACTCGTCAAACAGGCGCTGTCACACGCCGCCGCGGGCGCCGACGTCGTCGCGCCCAGCGACATGATGGACGGCCGCATCGGCGCCATCCGCGAAGCGCTCGAACTCGAAGGCCACACCAACACGCGCATCCTCGCCTACTCGGCGAAGTACGCGTCGAGCTTCTATGGTCCGTTCCGCGACGCCGTCGGTTCGGCCGGCAATCTCGGCAAGGGCAACAAGTACAGCTACCAGATGGATCCGGCGAATTCCGACGAAGCGCTGCGCGAAGTCGCGCTCGACCTGCAGGAAGGCGCCGACATGATCATGGTGAAGCCCGGTCTGCCCTACCTCGACATCGTGCGCCGCGTGAAGGACACCTTCGGCGCGCCGACGTTCGTGTACCAGGTGAGCGGCGAGTACGCGATGCTGACGGCAGCGATCCGCAACGGCTGGCTCGACGAACGCGGCGCGATCATGGAATCGCTGCTGTCGATCCGGCGCGCCGGCGCCGACGGCATTCTGACGTATTTCGCCAAACAGGCCGCGGCGTGGAGTCGTGAAGGCCGCTAGCGTCCGACCCCCTCCTCCGCGAAGCGGGGAGGAGGCGAGCGAATGCGCGCCGGAATCCCCCAGCGAGGGGAGAGGGTTGGGGAGGGGGCGTTGCGGGGAACATGCAACGTTCGCGCGACACAATCATTCCCGCACACGCGCAAATGACCTGCTTCACGGACCTTCGCAGCATTCTCTGGCATACAGGCGCCCATGAGTTCCCCCACGCCCGACCGCTACGCCGTCATCGGTTTTCCGATCAGACACAGCTGGTCACCGTTCATCCACGGCCTGTTCGCGAAACAGACGAACCAGTCGCTCACGTATTCGCGCCTCGAAGTCGCGCCGGAGAATCTCGAACGCGACGTGAATGAGTTCTTCGAATCCGGCGGCAAGGGACTGAACGTCACGGTGCCGCACAAGCAGGCCGTGGCACTGCTGGCCCGCTTCCGCACGCCGCGCGCGGAAATCGCCGGCGCCGTGAATACGCTCGCCATGCAGGAAGAAGGCCTGCTCGGCGACAACACCGACGGCGCGGGCTTGCTCACCGATCTCACGCACAACCTGTCGCTCAACGTGGAGAACGCACGCATCCTGCTGCTCGGTGCCGGCGGCGCCGCGCGCGGCGTGCTCGGGCCGCTGCTCGGCGCGGCGCCCGAATATATTGAGATCGCCAATCGCAACGGCGATCGCGCCACCCAGCTCGCGCATGAATTCCGGCTGCTGGGTGAAGTGAAGGGCTGCGGCTTCGACGCCATCAGTACGACCGGCACGTTCGACCTGATCCTCAACGCCACCTCCGCCAGCCTGCAGGACACGATTCCGCCCATTCCTCCGGCAGTCATCGGCCCCACGACGCTGTGCTACGACATGGCCTACGGCAAGGGCGACACGGCATTCACGCGCTGGGCAAAGAATGCCGGCGCCGGCCGCGCCGAAACCGGCTGGGGCATGCTGGTGGAGCAGGCAGCCGAATCTTTCTATCTGTGGCGCGGCGTGAAGCCGGAGACGAAGCCCGTGCTGGAGGCGGTGAAGAGTCAGAAGTGACGAAAGTCACGAAGACTGCTTGACGCCTCTCTCCCATGTGTATTAGTGTAACGATACACTATTATACATGAACAAGCACCGCCGGTGTTCGTACTCAATCCGCAATCAGGCACGCCGATCTACCGGCAGCTCGTCGACCAGGTCACGCGCCTCATCTCGGGCGGCCAGTTGACGCCCGGCACGGAGCTGCCGTCCGTGCGCGAACTGGCGGAGCTGCATGCCGTGAACCCGATGACGATCTCCAAGGCGTACACCCTGCTCGAAACCGAAGGGCTGCTCGAACGCCAGCGCGGCAAGCCGATGCGGGTCGCGACACGACGCCGCAATCAGGCGCCGCTCGCACAACGCTTGCAGCAACTCGAGGCGGCTGCCGCGGAACTCGCGCTGGCGGCGCGCCAGCTCGAGATCGGGAAGAAGGAACTGCTGACGCTCGTCGGCGACCAGTGGGAGAAGGAAAATGGCTGATCCAACCGTTTCCGTTCGCGACCTGACCACATGGCGCGACTCGAAAGCCGTGCTCGATTCGATTTCCGCGGACGTGCTGCCCGGCGACATCATCGGCGTACTCGGCAAGAACGGCGCGGGCAAGACGACACTGCTGGAAACGCTGCTTGGGTTCAGCCGGCCGGACCGCGGCTCGGTCGCGGTGTTCGGCGAGGACGCGCTGCACCTGTCCGCCGCCGCCAAGGCACGCATCGGCTTTCTGCCGCAGCAGGATGAGCTGTTCGGAATGCTGAACGGCAGGCAGCAGCTTGCCATCGTCGCCGCCTTTCATGCTCACTGGGATCACGCGCTCATCGAGCGATTGACCGCGGAATGGACGGTGCCCCTCACGCGCCGCATCGATTCGTTGTCCGTCGGCGAGCGCCAGAAACTCGGCGTGCTTGCCGCGCTCGGCCACCATCCCGACCTGCTGGTGCTCGACGAGCCGGTCGCCAGTCTCGACCCCATCGCGCGCCGGCAGTTCCTGCAACAGTTGTTCGCCATCGGCGAGAACGAGCGCCGCGCCGTGCTGTTCTCATCGCACATCGTCTCCGATCTGGAGCGGGCGGCGAACAAGGTGTGGATCGTCAAGGACGGCCGCCTGCACTGGCAGGGCGAACTGGATGCGCTCAAGGAATCCGTCGTCCGCCTGCACATCCGCTCGCGCGCGCCGCTGCCGGCCAACCTCGCGGCGCCGAATGCGCTCGCCACGCGCATCGACGGCAATACAGCGATGGTCACCGTCACGCAATGGCAGCCCGCGCTGGCTGACACGCTGGCGTCGCAGTTCGACGCGCGCATCGACGTCGAGGGGCTCGGGCTCGAAGACATCTTTCTGGAGCTGCACCGATGAAGGCGGTTCTACGGATCGGGTGGACGTTCTTCACTGCCATGCCATTGCAGCGATGGCTCAACGGTATCGGGATCGTGCTGTGCGGAATGCTTGCGGTCCTCAACCTCAAGGTGGGAGAACCGACGTGGTCTTTCGTTTTCCTCGCCCTGTTCGTACCCGCCGGGATCGTGACGCTGTTCGCGAGCCCCGCGATTTTTCACGGCCTGTCGGCATCGCGCTCAAACCAACTGCTCCCCCATTTCCACATCTGGATGCTCGCCGCCCTCGCGGCGCTCATGATCGCGCAGTTGGCGATGTTTGCCCTGATCTTCGTCGCCGCCGAATCGAGTCGCACTCCACTGCTCCCGGCACTCGTCCATGTCTTCACATTCGCCACAGTCGCGTTTCTCCTGATGTTTCTGGCGCTCTCCGGCCAGCGCTGGGCGTGGTGGCTATGGCTGATGGCCAGTGCGGGATTCATCGCATCCCGAGTCATGCCATCGATGCGTATCGTGCTCGATGCAATCCCACCCTGGACATGGTTCGGCGCCTCGCTCGCGGCCTGGACCGCCTTCGTCCTGTGGTACACCCGCACGCGACACATAGGACAGCGCCGACGCTACTGGCAAACGGCCAACCGATCGTCCCCAATCGATCTCGACGAGAACGTGACGCGTGAACGCGCATTGGGTCTGCTGCTCAGCTCAGCCCTGCTATCGACCCGGTGGCGCAAATTCTGGAACATCGTCGTGATCGTCATCGTGGTAGTCGCCCTGCTCTCTCAGCTCACGGACCCGCTTGCGATCAGCATCCGCGGATTCTGGGGGACGGTCACCCTTTATCTGCCTCCAGTCACGAGCGCCTTCTGGGTGTACTGCGTGACGGCGGGGATGCAGAGCGCCACCATGACTATCGTGCGAAATTCGCGTTTTCTATGGCTACGCATACCGGGCTCGCGCGAAGACGTGCAGCGCGCAATCGAGCGCGCGGCGCTGAGAAATTTCTGCACCGCTGCGCTGATGCTGGCCGGTGTGGCAGCGCTCTACGCATCGCCGCTCGCCGGAGCCTCACCGCGACAGGTCGTCACGCACTTCATGATCGCGGCATGCGCCGGCCTCTGCGGCGCCTATGCCGCACTCAGTACGTTCACAGTCAGGCAGGTTGACCTCATCCACTTCGTGAGTGTCCTTTCGCTGGTGATGGCGCAGGTCGTGATGTTTTCCCTGGCCCAGGGCTCATGGCGCGCCCTCGCCATCGTCGTTGTCATCCAGCTTGGCTGCGTACTTCTGCTCCGCAGGCTCGCGATCCATCGCTGGCGACAGATCGATTGGCTGTACATGCGTCCACCCACGCAATATGCGGGCCTGTTCCAGCGCTGAATGCGCTGGCGCGCTGCCCCGCAGTCACGATCGCCACGTCTGCAGATGGGAAAGGCGGCAGTGATTCAGACGGACCGCAACGCGTCGGCAACATTCTCTCTGGCCGCACGCAGCGCCGGGACGATCCCGCCGATCAACCCGAGTCCGCAGGCCAGCGCCACGACGAACGCAACCAAGGCTGGCGTTATCCGCAGCGCATAGACGAGCTGCGAGTCCCAGACAGCGCCGCCCAGCGTGCTGATGACCGCGCCGTTGAAGGCGAGATACGCGATGGCGACACCGGCCGCTGCGCCCACCAGCGCCAGCAGCAGCGCCTCCAGCAGAATCGCCACGACGAGGGCGCCCGAACCGAATCCGATGGCGCGCAGCGTGGCGATCTCGACACTGCGCGCGGCGACTGCCGAATGCATCGAGTTGAGTGCGCCGAACAGGGCGCCCAGCGACATGATCGAGCCGACCACATAGGCCACCAGCCGCAGCATTCCGCGCACGGACTTCGACGCAGAGGCGAGATATTCGGGCTCGCTGTGGACGTCCACGGCGAGCGTGGGATCGGCGGCCATCTCCTCCTTGAAGCGCTGGAAAGCGCTGGCCGATGGCAGGGCGACGGTGATGCTGTTGAAGGTCTGGAGCTTGTAGATCGACATGACGGTCAGTACGTCGGCGACGAGTTCCGAATCGCGTGCGCCGCCATCGCCGCGGAACACGCCGACGACCGTCCAGTCGCCGTCCTGCAGGCGCACCTGGCTGCCGATCTCCAGTCCCGCGAACTGGGCAAGCGCCGCCGCGCCGACGAGCAGTTCCTGCGTGCCGGTGCGGATCATTCGTCCGGCGACGATCCGCATCTCGGGCCGGACGGCGAAATACTGCTCGCCAACGCCGCGCAGGGTGACGTTCACGTCGGAGCCATCGCTTTTGCGCATCACCGGCACGACGAGGATGGTCTCGCCGGAAACGAGCGGGCGGCCCCGCGGGTCGCGCCGGACATTGCGCGCGTTGCCAACGGTGGCCAGGCTGCTGCGGGCAAGCGAACTCTGATATTCGGAATCTGCGCTCGGCGCGAGCACGATCGCGCGATCGTCGCTTGCGTCGCTGTCGATGGCCTGGCGAAACCCCATCGACATGGCGAGCACCGACAGCAGCACGGCCACGACACCGGCGATGCCCGTGACGATCACCAGGGAATTGCCCTTGCGCTGGCCGAGGCTGCGCAGATTCACGGCGGCGATGGCGATGATCTGTGAAACGATGCGCATCGCTCAGCGCCTTCCCACCGACGCCGCGATCGGAGCGCGCGACAACTGCCACGCAGGGATTGCAGCACTCAGCAATGCGAGCGCCGCCGCACAGAGAATTCCCGCGACTGCGACGGCGGGCGAGATGACGATCCGGCCCAGTTCCTGATCGACGAACGGAGCGAGTGCACGGGCGATGAGCAGACCGGCCATCGCGGGCGGCAGATACAGCAGCAGCGCTTCTGCGAAAGAGAGGGTCAGCACGTGCGCGCCGGAATAGCCCATCACCTTCAGCACGGCGAATTCGGCGGTGCGCTCCTGGAACGACTGGCGCAGCGTGTTGCCGGTCAGGAACGCCAGCGTGAACAGCACGGAGGCCATGATGGCGTTGGTGAAGAACCGCACGTCGCCCATCTGCTTTGCCTGGGCCTCGGCGCGAGCCTGATCCGAGCGCGTACGCGTTTCATGCGATGAGTTGGCAAAGATGCTGTCGATGGCGGCCGCGGTGGCCACGGCACGGTTCGGATCCGAGATACGCACGTAGAAGCGTTCCGCCGTGCCGCGGTCTGCGACGCGATACTCATCGAGATAGGCGTAGTTGATCAGCCCGAACCCGGTGGTCGTGGGTTCGCTCTCCGTATCGAAAGTGCCGACGATCCTGAATTGCCAGTCGCCGCTGCCATCGATCTTGAGCGTCTGCGAACGCACCGTGATGACATCGCCGATCTTCCAGCCGAAATACTCGAGCATGGGCGGCGTGGAGAGCAGGCCATTGCGATGTTCGCGCATCGCAGCCAGATGGTCGGGCGCCACCACGAAGCCGGGCCGTACCTGGAACCACAGATCCGGCACCGTCGCGATGGCGGCGAGCGTGTTCTTGGCGGCAGGCTCGCGATACACCCCCATGAAGTAGGCGCGCTGCGCCACTTGCCGCACGCCGGGCAGGGCCGCGATACGCGCCATTGCCGCAATCGGCATCTGCGCACCGCCACGAACGCGCGTATCGGTGATGAGAAAATCGCGGTGTGCATTGGCGATTGCACTGGCGAAACCCGCATTCACGCCTTCCAGCAGGCCGAGCAGCGTGAACGCCACGACGATCGACAGCGCCGTGAGCACCGATCGCACCGGCCGACGCCACAGTCCGGCCCAGATCAGCGGCAGGAATTTCACGCGCGCGGAATCCTTGCAGGCGTATTCGTCACTTCAGGTACTCGTCCTTCACCTTCACATAGTGCGCCGCTGAATACGTCAGGAATTCGATCTCGCTCTGTTTGAGTTCGCGCACGCGCTTCGCGGGGCTGCCGACGTACAGGCCGCCGCTGTCGAGCTTCTTGCCCGGCGGCACCAGCGTGCCGGCACCGATCATGACGAAGTCCTCGGTGACGACGTCGTCGAGCAGGATCGCGCCCATGCCGATCAGGCAGGCATTGCCGATGGTGCAGGCGTGCAATGTCACGCGATGTCCGATCGTGACGTCGGAGCCGACGATCAAGGCGCGTCCGCCGGGGCGATACGGCCCATCGTGCGTGACGTGCAGGACGGAACCATCCTGGATGCTGGTGCGTGCGCCAATGGTGATGGTATTCACGTCGCCGCGGATCACGGCCGTCGGCCACACGGACGAATCCTCACCGATCGTGACCTTGCCGATCACGACGGCGCTCGGATCGATGTAAACGCGCGCCCCCAGCGTCGGCATGACGGAGCGATAGGCACTGACGGTCATGGGGAAATCCAATTGACACGGAACGGTTGAGAGTCGATATATCAGACCCCATCTCCCTTGGCGATCCACGCCGTCAGCGACTTCAGGCCCATGACCAATCCATTGCTGCAATCCCACGACCTGCCGCCCTTCAGCGCCATCCGCCCCGAACACATCGAGCCGGCCATCCGGCAGGTGCTCGACGAGAACCGCGCGAAATTGCAGTCGCTGCTCGCCAGCGGCGCGAAGACTTGGGATTCGCTGGTGGTGCCGCTGGAGGAAATGCAGCATCGCCTGTCGCGCACCTGGTCGCCGGTCGGACACATGAACGGCGTGGTGAACAGCGACGAACTGCGTGCCGCCTACAATGCCTGTCTGCCGCTGCTGACGGCGTGGCATACGGATCTGGCGCAGAACATCGATCTTTATGCAGCCTATGAGCACATCCTGAAGAACGAGAGCGGCCGCCTGACCGCGGCGCAGCGCAAGCTGCTGGAAAACGCGCTGCGCGATTTCCGCCTCGCCGGCGTGGCGCTGCCGGAAGAAAAGAAACAGCAATTCAAGACGCTGATGGAGAAGTTGACGACGCTGCAATCGAAGTTCGATGAGAACGTGCTCGATGCGACGAACGCGTGGTCGCGTCACGTCACCAACGAAGCCGAACTCAATGGGCTGCCCGCGCCCGTCGTGCAGCGTGCACGCGCAGCGGCGGAAGCCGCCGGCAAGGAAGGCTGGCTGTTCTCGCTCGATGCGCCGAACTACACCGCCGTGCTCATGCATGCCGAAGACGAGAACCTGCGTCGCGAGTTCTATCACGGCTGGGTGACGCGCGGTTCGGATCAGGGACTGTCGCCCGAGCGCTGGGACAACAGCGCGCTGATGGGCGAGATCCTGGCGACACGGCGCGAACTCGCGAACCTGGTGGGCTTCGACAACTACGTCGAATACTCGCTCGCGACCAAGATGGCCTCTTCGACGAAAGAAGTGCGCGAGTTCCTCGAACAGCTCGCCACGAAGAGCAAGCCCGTCGCGCAGCGCGAATTCGCGGATCTCGTGAAGTTCGCCGGCCGCGCTTTGAGTGCGTGGGATGTCGGCTTCTACGCTGAACGCCAGAAGCAGCAGAAGTTCTCGCTGTCCGAGGAAGCGTTGCGGCCGTACTTTCCGTTGCCGCGCGTGCTTCAGGGAATGTTTGCAGTGGCGGAACGGCTCTATGGGGTGAACATCGTCGAGCGTGCGACTGGCAGCGGCCCCCACCCTAACCCTCCCCCGCTGCGCGGAGGAGGGGATCAGAAACCTTCCCCTCCCCCGCTTGCGGGGGAGGGCAGGGAGGGGGTCGTTGATGTCTATCACCCGGACGCGCGCTTCTACGACATCCTGAATCGCGACGGCTCGCGACGCGGCAGCTTCTTCGTCGATCTCTACGCGCGTCCCAAGAAGCGCGGCGGTGCGTGGATGGACGAATGCGTCGGCCGCAAGCATCTCGGTGCTGGCAGCACGACACTACCGGTTGCCTATCTGGTCTGCAATTTCACGCCGCCGGTCGGCAAGCAGCCGTCGCTGCTCACGCATTCCGAAGTCGTGACGATGTTCCACGAGTTCGGCCACGGCCTGCATCACATGCTGACGCGCGTCGACTATCCGAGCATCGCGGGCATCAATGGCGTGGCGTGGGATGCGGTCGAACTGCCGAGCCAGTTCATGGAGAACTTCGCGTGGCGACCGGAAGTACTGCCGCTGATTTCGTCGCACGTCGACACCGGCGAGCCGCTGCCGCAGGAAGAGCTGCAGCGACTGCTCGGCTCACGCACCTACCAGGCCGGCATGGCCAGCGTGCGGCAGCTGGAATTCGCGCTGTTCGATCTGCGCATCCACAGCGAGATCGCAGGCGAAGGCATCGAACGCGTCCTGCAGATCCTCGGCGAAGTGCGCGACAGCGTCGCCGTGATCAAGCCGCCCGCGTTCAATCGTTTCGCGCACGGCTTCCAGCACATTTTCTCGGGTGGCTACGCCGCCGGTTACTACAGCTACAAGTGGGCCGAAGTCCTCGCCGCCGACGCCTTCAGCGCCTTCGAGGAACAGGGCATCTTCAACGAGCAGGTATCGCGCCGCTTCCTGTCGGCGATCCTCGAACAGGGCGGCAGCCGCGATGCGATGGAAGCGTTCGTGGATTTCCGCGGGCGCAAGCCGCAGATCGAGCCGTTGCTGAAACAGCTCGGGCTGGCGGCATAGAAAAAGCATGAGGCCGCAAAAGACCGCATAAAAGAATTCTCTTTTATGCGGTCTTTGCGGCCTCTCCTCTTCCTCATCCGAGATCGAACAGAATCACCTCGCCCTGCGGCGAGCCACCGATCTCGATCTTCGACTCCTCCGTGACCGCCGCACCGTCGCCTGCCTTCAGCACCTTGCCGTTCACGACGGCTGATCCGGTCGCGACGTGAATCCACGCATGTCGCCCCGGTTCGAGCGTATGCGTGACCTTCTGGTCTGACGACTCGAGCACGGTCACGTACATCTTCGCGTCCTGCTGGATGTGGATGATGTCCTCGCGCTTTTCATTCGATGCGACCAGCAGCAGCTTGCCCAGCTTCGCTTCGCGCGCGAAGTTCAGCTGCTGATAGCCCGGCTGCACACCGCCGCGATCCGGCAGGATCCAGATCTGCAGGAAGTGCACGGGCTCGGTCTTCGAGTGATTGAACTCGCTGTGGAAGATGCCGGTGCCCGCACTCATCTTCTGCACGTCGCCCGGACGGATCACCGAGCCGGTGCCCAGGCTGTCCGAATGCGCAAGCGCGCCGTCGAGCACGTAGGTGATGATCTCCATGTCGCGATGCGGGTGCTTGCCGAAGCCGGCGCCCGCGGCGACCGTGTCGTCGTTGATGACGCGAAGCGCGCGGAATCCCATGTGCTCGGGATCGTAGTAGTCCGAGAAACTGAACGTGTGATGGCTGTCGAGCCAGCCGATGCGGCTCGCGCCGCGATCTTCCGCCTTGCGTACCGTGAGCATGGAAGCCTCCTTTGTTGGAGGCTGATGATGGAGATAGCAGCGGCGAAGAATTAGAGGGTGCGGGGAATAACAGTCATGGAAGGGGCAACAGGCTACAGACAACAGACTACAGCCAGAAAACAGAAATCTTCTCCGGCTGTTGCCTGTAGCCTGTTGCCCGTAGCCTGTAATCTACTTCGACACCAGCACCTTCTTCACCCACCCACCGCCATTCGCCGTCTCGACCTTGATGAAGCCGTTCTCCTCCTCGCCCATCACGATCATTTCCTCACCCTTGCTGAGGGTGGCGATCGGCTTGCCGGTTTCCGCCGGGCCCGGATAGACCTTGAGGTTGCCGAGCTTCGGCACGATGGTGTCGCCTTCGTTGTAGACGGCGCCGCCCTTGGTCTTCTTGCCGGCCTCTTCGGCGAGCGTACCGACGTCGCGATGCAGGCTCGGCTGGCCGCGCACGGAACGCACGATGTTGTTGTAGTTGTCGACCAGGCTGGCCGCGAGGATCTTGCCTTCGTTGGTGTTGGCGTAACCGCCGGCGCCGCCGGCCGCGCTGCCGCCCCACAGGAATCCGCCGAGGCGCAGATCCGCTTTCTTGGCGCTGCCTTCGGCGGCCGCCACCTGCACGCCGGTGCGCGCGTCTGCCACCAGCATGCTGGTCTGCGCTTCCTTGAATTTCACGCCGCCGGCAATCGCGCCTATGGCACGTCCACCGGAGCCGCCGATCAGCCCGCCGAGCGCGCCGCCGACGCCGCCCGCATTGTTCTCCTGGAAGACGACTCCGGGAGTCAGGACGAAATCGGCGCTGACCATCTGGCCGCCGCCCATGTTCGACCCCTGGCGCAGTTCGCCGGATTCGGCGAGCGCGCGTTCCTGCATCATGTTCTGCATGCCGATGCCGCGTTCGACGACGATGAAACAGTTCGACTGCTGGATCATCATGCGGATGATGCCGGTCGGCGACTGCAGGCCATAACGCGACAGCGACTGCGATACGTAATCCTGCGGTTCGACCACGGCCATCGCGCCCATCGGGCGGTCGCACTTTTCGTTGCCGTTGTCGCCCTGCGAACCGCCGGGACCGGCCGAGCCCTGCACTTCCGAACCGCCCGCCCCCTTCTTGGTTGCGAGCGGGCCGTCAGCGGCGTGAGCCAGCGGCAAGGCCATCATCGACAGCGCCGCCAGCACGGCAGCAGGGACACTCGCGGGCAGTGCAGCGAAAGACTTCATGTGTTGTTCTCCCCGAATAGGACGGTACAAATTCTTAAACGTCCCATCCGTGGACAGTGCAGCGTCGAAGCCAGTCGAGACCTGCAGAAACGGCGTCCGGCCGCAGAAAAATGGCACTTGGCGAAGGTCCGGCGCGTGCCGCCGCGATCTGAGCATGGCCCCGATGGAGGGTCAAGGACGCGGCCTGCAGGATGCTTGGTCAACGGCCCCATGGCTGCCATTGGCCCAAAGTGCAGGCGGCGATTGCTCCGCCGACACCCGGCACGCAATAGTGTCGCTCCCATTGATGGCAGAACCTCCCATGCATCGACCGTTTGCACTCGTTCTCGCGACCGCCTTGATGATCGCCGGTTGTGCCGATCGGGATTCACCGGAGACGCGGGTGCGGCACACGGTCGACGCCATGGAAACCGCCGCCGAAGCCCGCGACGTCGGCGACCTGATGGAATTCATCGCCGCTGACTTTCGCGACGGTTATGGACAGGGCCGCGACGAGTTGCGCCGCTACGTGCAGGGCTACTTCATCGCCAACCAGTCGATCCACCTGCTGACGCGCATCGAGCAGATCGACTTTCCTCATCCCGACGAGGCGCGCCTGCAGGTCACCGTCGGCATGGTCGGCCGCGAAGCCGACGCGGCGAACGCCTGGAATCTCGCCGCCGATGTCCACGATTTCGACGTGACCCTGCGGCGCGATGGCGAGGACTGGCGGGTCATTCATGCAGCACGGCGCCGGCCCGGCGGATAAGGCATTCCACGCTCTTCCTGCATCGCATTGACGCATATGCCTGCCTCTGTAATATGGCCGTCATTCCTTCGGGTTGTATTCAACTGACGCCGGCCGTCACCGTCCCTAGAGGACGCGTGCGAGATGGTCTGCCGCCTGAATCTCCCCAATTGAATCAGTTGCTTGAGCTCATCGACCGTTGTCGGTAAGCGCCGCCGAGCCTCGCCCGCGGGGAAGGTTGGCTCATGGCCCGGCCCGCGTTGTGCATCCAGACGGGACGGCGATTTGCGCGAACGCCTCGCGCAATGGGAATCCCGGGGATTCGGGCTGAAGCGAACTGATACCGGCAGGAATGCCCGTTGCTCACGGTCCCATCCATGACCGCGCGCCGGTTCCTGCCCGAAGAAGCCGCGAAAAGCGCGGATTCTGCACAGAATTTCGTCGATGAATACGATTTCGAGCGGTACCCATATGAGCACTGAGCACCACGAAGCGGCGGGTCCCTTGCGGACCGTCCGGCCCGGCAAGCAGGGTCTCTACGACCCGGCCTATGAACATGACGCCTGCGGCGTCGGCTTCATCGTGGATATCAAGGGCCGCAAATCGCACAAGATCCTGCAGGACGGCCTGCAGATCCTCACCAACCTGGACCATCGTGGTGCATGCGGCGCCGAGGTGAACACCGGCGACGGTGCGGGCGTGCTCATGCAGATGCCGCACAGGTTCCTCAAGGAAGCGGCGAAGAAGGCTCGTATCGACCTGCCCGAGTTCGGCTCGTACGGCTGCGGCATCGTCTTCTTGCCCAAGAACGCGACCCTGCGACGCCGCATCGAGGAAAAGTTCGAACAGATCGTGCAGTCGGAAGGCCAGCATGTACTCGGCTGGCGCACGGTGCCGACCAACAACTCGATGCTGGGCGAGACGGCCAAGTCCTGCGAACCGCTCATGCGGCAGGTGTTCATCGGCCGGAATGCCGAACTCCCGGATGAACTGGCCTTCGAGCGCAAGCTCTACATCATCCGCAAGCGCGCCTACAGCGAGATCCGCGCCTCCACGATGGAAGGCTCCGCGTCCTGGTACGTGGCGAGCCTGTCGCACAAGACACTCGTCTACAAAGGCATGCTGCTGACCGCGCAGCTGGCGCAGTACTTCCCGGATCTGGGCGATCCGAGCATGGAGACGGCGCTGGCGCTGGTGCACTCGCGCTTCAGCACCAACACCTTCCCGAGCTGGGACCGCGCACATCCGTACCGCTACATCGCGCACAACGGCGAGATCAACACGGTGCGCGGCAATGCCAACTGGATGCACGCGCGCGAAGCGCTGTTCCAGTCGGAAGCCTTCGGCGACGACATCGGCAAGATCCTGCCGATCATCAATCCCAACGGCTCCGACTCGGCGATGTTCGACAACACGCTCGAACTGCTGGTGCTCGCCGGCCGCTCGCTGCCGCACGCGATGATGATGATGATTCCCGAACCGTGGTCGAACCATCAGACCATGAACGACGCCAAGCGCGCCTTCTACCAGTACCACGCCTCGCTGATGGAGCCGTGGGACGGCCCGGCCTCGATCTGTTTCACCGACGGCACGCAGATGGGCGCGCTGCTCGATCGCAACGGCCTGCGTCCTTCGCGTTACTACGTCACGAAGGATGACGTGGTCATCATGGCGTCGGAAGCCGGCGTGCTGGAAATCGATCCGGCGAACGTCGTGCAGAAGGGCCGCCTGCAGCCGGGCAAGATGTTCCTGGTCGATACCGCGCAGGGCCGCATCGTTCCGGACGAAGAGATCAAGAAGGCCATCGCCACCGAACGTCCGTATCGCGAGTGGCTGACCGATCATCAGATCCATCTGAACGATCTGCCGCAGGCGCCCGAAGTGCCGCAGCCGGATCACGACACGCTGCTGCAGCGTCAGATCGCGTTCGGCTATACGTTCGAAGACGAGCGCATGCTGCTCGCGCCGATGGCGCAGAACGGCGTCGAAGCCGTGGGTTCGATGGGCAACGACACGCCGCTCGCCGTGCTGTCGAACAAGCCGCGCCTGCTCTATGACTATTTCAAACAGCTGTTCGCGCAGGTCACGAATCCGCCGATCGACTGCATCCGCGAAGAGATCATCACCTCGGCCGAAACCCGTCTCGGCTCCGAAGGCAACCTGCTCAATCCGCAGCCGGCCGATTGTCGCCGTCTCGAACTGAAGTGGCCGATCCTGACGAACGAAGAGTTCGCCAAGCTGCGCCGCATGGATCTGCCGGGTCTGAAGGTCGGCGTGCTGCCGAGCCTGTTCCGCGTCACGCGCGGCGAGAAAGGCCTGGTCAAGTCGATGGAAGAGATCCGCCTGATGGCGCGGCGCATGATCGAAGAGGAAGAGGTGAACGTCCTCATCCTCAGCGACCGCGGCGTGAATCGCGAGTTCGCGCCGATCCCGGCGCTGCTCGCCATCGCCGGCCTGCATCACTACCTGATCCGCGAAGGCCTGCGCACCCGCGTCAGCCTCGTGATCGAAACCGGCGAAGCGCGCGAGGTGCATCACTTCTCGCTGCTGATCGGTTACGGCGCGAGCGCCATCAACCCATACGTCGCCTTCGAAACCATCGACGGCATGATCCGCGACGAGCGCCTGGTCAACATCGATCACAAGAAGGCCTGCCAGAACCTGGTGAAGGCCGCGACCAAGGGCGTCATCAAGGTCATGGCGAAGATGGGCATCTCCGCGATCCAGAGCTATCGCGGCGCCCAGGTGTTCGAGGCGGTCGGCCTGCGTCAGGACGTGATCGACGAATACTTCACCTGGACGGCCTCGCGCATCGGCGGCATCGGCATGGACGTGATCGCGCAGGAAGTGCTGGTGCGCCACAAGGCCGCGTTCCCGGAACGCCGCGTCGACGGTCACACGCTGCCGGTCGGCGGCCAGTACCAGTGGCGCTCGGACGGCGAATATCACCTGTTCAATCCGGAAACGATCCATCGCCTGCAGAAGAGCGTGCGCACCGACAACTTCGCCATGTTCAAGGAATACTCGAAGCTGGTGAACGACGCGTCGACGAACATCGCGACGCTGCGTGGTCTGCTGGAATTCAAGAACGGCGAGTCCGTGCCGCTCGACGAAGTCGAACCGATCGAAAGCATCATGAAGCGCTTCAAGACCGGCGCGATGTCGTACGGTTCGATCAGCAAGGAAGCGCACGAAACGCTGGCGATTGCGATGAACCGCATCGGCGGTCGCAGCAACACCGGCGAAGGCGGCGAAGATCCCGAACGCTTCAAGACGCTGCCGAACGGCGACTCGAAGAACTCGGCCATCAAGCAGGTGGCTTCGGGCCGCTTCGGCGTCACCAGCGAATACCTGGTCAATGCGCGCGAAATCCAGATCAAGATGGCGCAGGGCGCAAAGCCCGGCGAAGGCGGCCAGCTCCCCGGCGGCAAGGTGTATCCGCCGATCGCCAAGACGCGTCATACGACGGCGGGCGTCGGCCTGATTTCGCCGCCGCCGCATCACGACATCTATTCGATCGAAGATCTGGCCGAGCTGATCCACGATCTCAAGAACGCGAATCGCCGCGCCCGCATCAGCGTCAAGCTGGTGGCGGAAGTCGGCGTCGGCACGGTCGCCGCGGGCGTCGCGAAGGCGCATGCGGATGTCGTGCTGGTGAGCGGCTATGACGGCGGCACTGGCGCGTCGCCGCAGACCTCCATCATGCATGCCGGCCTGCCGTGGGAACTCGGCCTCGCCGAAACCCACCAGACGCTCGTCATGAACAACCTGCGTTCGCGCGTCGCGGTGGAAACCGACGGCCAGCTCAAGACCGGCCGTGACGTGATCATCGCCGCGCTGCTGGGCGCCGAAGAGTTCGGCTTCGCCACGGCGCCGCTGGTCGCGACGGGCTGCATCATGATGCGCGTGTGTCATCTCAACACCTGCCCGGTGGGCGTGGCGACGCAGGATCCGCGCCTGCGCGAGCGCTACATGGGCAAGCCCGAACATGCCGTGAATTTCATGCGCTTCATCGCCATGGAAATGCGCGAACTGATGGCGCAGCTCGGCTTCCGCACCATCGAGGAAATGATCGGCCGCGTCGACAAGCTCGAAGCCCGCAAGGCCATCGCGCACTGGAAGGCGAAGGGCCTGGACTTCAGCAACCTGCTGTACCAGCCCGATGCCGGCAACGACATCGGCCGCTTCAAGCAGATCGAGCAGGATCACGGCATAGAGAAGTCGCTCGACCTGACGCAGCTGCTCGACCTGTGCAAGCCCGCGATCGAGCGCGGCGAGAAGGTCACGGCCAACCTGACCATCCGCAACATCAATCGCGTGTTCGGCACGATCACGGGCAGCGAAGTCACCCGCAAGTACGGCGCCGCCGGTCTGCCGGAAGACACGATCCAGGTGAATCTCACCGGTTCGGCCGGCCAGAGCTTCGGCGCGTTCGTGCCGCGCGGCATGACGCTGCGTCTCGAAGGCGATGCCAACGACTACGTCGGCAAGGGTCTCTCGGGCGGCAAGCTCATCGTGTATCCGTCGAAGCAGTCCACGTTCAGGACCTGGGAAAACATCATCGTCGGCAACGTCGCGCTGTACGGCGCCACCAGCGGCGAGGTGTACCTGGCCGGCATGGCGGGCGAACGCTTCTGCGTCCGCAACAGCGGCGTGCATGCCATCGTCGAAGCCGTGGGCGATCACGGCTGCGAATACATGACCGGCGGACGCGTCATCGTGCTGGGCGGCGTCGGCCGCAACTTCGGTGCCGGCATGTCGGGCGGCGTGGCCTACATCTTCGACGAGCGCGGCGACGCGCGCGTCAACATCAATGCCGACATGGTCGAGATTGGCGGACTCGACGAACCCGAAGAAATCGCCGCCGTGAAAGCCATGATCGAACGCCACCTGCACTACACGGGCAGCGCCCGCGCCCAGCAGGTGCTGGATGCGTGGGACAAATCGGTGAAGCAGTTCGTGCGCGTGATGCCGCGCGACTACAAGCGCATGCTCGCCTGTATCGCCCGTGCCCACGAACAGGGCCTCACCGGCGACGACGCGATCATGGAAGCGTTCGAAGAGAACGCCCGCGACCTGGCACGCGTCGGCGGCAACTGACCTCCGGTTCCCTCCTCCGCTCGCGGGGGAGGGTCAGGGAGGGGGCCGCTGCTACTGAACGACTACGAATCGAAGACTGAAACATGGGAAAGCCGACCGGATTCATCGAGTACCTGCGGGAACTGCCCGTCGATCGCACGCCGCAGGAACGCGTCCGCGACTGGAAAGAATTCCATCACCACATGGAAGAGAAACGCCTGCGCAACCAGGCGGCGCGCTGCATGGACTGCGGCGTTCCCTTCTGTCACACGGGCAAGCTGGTCAGCGGCATGGCCTCCGGCTGCCCGATCAACAACGTGATCCCGGAATGGAATGACCTGATCTATCGCGGGCTGTGGCACGAGGCGCTCGATCGCCTGCACATGACCAACAACTTCCCCGAGTTCACCGGCCGCGTCTGTCCCGCGCCGTGCGAAGGCTCGTGCGTGCTCGGCATGAACAATCCGCCGGTCACGATCAAGACCATCGAAGCGGCGATCATCGACAAGGGCTGGGAAGAAGGCTGGGTGCTGCCCGAGCCGCCGAAGAACCGCACCGGCAAGAAAGTCGCCGTCATCGGTTCTGGCCCCGCCGGCCTCTCGGCCGCAGCGCAGTTGAATCGCGCCGGCCACACGGTGACGGTGCTCGAGCGCGCCGATCGCCCCGGCGGCCTGCTCATGTACGGCATTCCGAACATGAAGCTCGACAAGCGTGAAGTGGTCGAACGCCGCCTGCAGCTCATGGAACAGGAAGGCGTGAAGTTCATCTGCAACGCCAACGTTGGCGAGAACGTCGAAGCCCAGCTGCTGCTCAAGGACTTCGATGCCATCGTGATCTGCACCGGCGCCACCCAGCCGCGCGATCTGCCGGTCGAAGGCCGCGATCTCAAGGGCATTCATTTCGCGATGGAGTACCTGACCAAGAGCACGCAATCGCTGCTCGACGGCGGTCCGGATCAATGCCCGATCCACGCGCGCGACAAGGACGTGATCGTCATCGGCGGCGGCGACACCGGCACCGACTGCGTCGGCACGGCCGTGCGTCACGGCTGCAGGAGCATCACGCAGCTGGAAATCATGGCGAAGCCGCCGATGGATCGCGCGGCCGACAATCCCTGGCCGGAGTGGCCCAAGGTCTACAAGATGGATTACGGCCAGGAAGAAGCCGCGGCGAAGTTCGGTGCCGATCCGCGCGCCTATCTCACCACCGTGAAGCGCTTCGGTGCCGATGCCCAGGGCAACGTCAGCGAAGTCGTGACCGTACAGATCACCTGGTCGAAGAACGACAAGGGCCAGTTCGTGCCGGTCGAAGTACCGGGTTCGGAGAAGTCCTATCCGGCCCAGCTCGTGCTGCTCGCCATGGGCTTCCTCGGCCCCGAGCAGATGCTGCTCAAGGATCTCGCGCTCGAAGCCGATCCGCGCAGCAACATCAAGGCCGAGCACGGCAAGTACAACACCAACCTCAAGGGCGTCTTCGCCGCCGGCGACTGCCGCCGCGGCCAGAGCCTGGTGGTGTGGGCGATCAACGAAGGTCGCGGCGCAGCGCGCGAGTGCGACCGGTATCTGATGGGGACGACGGAGCTGCCGTAAGAAGCGGTTGGCGGCGAGCGGGTAGCCGCTAGCCGCTTTCCCCATCGTGCTGAGCTTCGCGAATCGCCCTGAGTTCCTTGGCCGCCAGCAGATCCTTTTCCCGGCCCAGGGCTTCCTTGGCTGCGATCAGATCATCGAGACCGATCACGCGGATGCGGCGACCGAACAGCACGATCTCGATTGCCTTTGCATTGACCCGCTCGAAGCCACCGACACCCGTGATGGACGTCAGCAGATCGACGGGTCCGACGTCCGTCTGAAGGTACAGGTTGCGGACCGACACACCGGGCTCGGGGTTGTCGAGGAATGACAGACGCTGCGGCGTAAGCCGATGGACCGGCTTCAGATCGTGCAGCGCCGTTCGCAGCTTCGCCACGTTCTCATCGGTCAACACGGCGCAAAGATCGATGGCGCACGTGACCAGCGAGGAGCCGTACAGCATCCCCGCAAAGCCTCCGACGATGACGAATGGAATGTCAGCGTCGCAGAGAATCTGCAGAAGGCGATTCAGCTCGTTCACGGAGTTGCTTGCCGACCGCTTCCAGTTCCAGAGCCAGTTGCAGTGCAGCCTGATGCTGCAGGGCGCGCTGTTCGTAGGAGCACCGCAGACTCTCCTCCATGAGGCTGAGATCGAACCCTGCCTGCTGGGCTGCAAGACAGGCCGGGGTTGTTGCGTTGACTACGTTCATCGCAGGCCGAGCCTAGCAGAGCACCCGCCGGTCTGACACCGCCTACTCCCTCGTCCCCACGCCCCGCTGCAGTAGCCACACGCAGGCGACATACAGCACGACGACGGCGCCGATCATGATGGCGTAGGCGAATCCCACGTTCACGTCCGACACCCCGATGAAGCCGAAGCGGAAGGCGTTCACCATGTACAGGATCGGATTCGCGTGCGAGACATGCTGCGCCCACTGCGGCAGCATCTCGATCGTGTAGAACACGCCGCCCAGGTAGGTCAGCGGCGTCAGCACGAAGGTCGGGATGAAGGTGATCTGATCGAAGTTCTTGGCGAAGATCGCGTTGATCATGCCGAGCAGCGAGAACACGATCGAACTCAGCAGTACGGCGGACATCACGACCAGCATGTCGTGCACGTGCAGGTGCGTGAAGATGAGGGTGATGACGGTCACTACGCCGCCGACCACCAGGCCGCGACTGACGCCGCCGACCACGTAGCCGGCGACGATCAGCCAGTTCGGTAGCGGCGAGACCAGCAGTTCTTCGATGTGCTTGCCGAACTTGGCGCCGAAGAACGACGAGACCACGTTGCCGTACGAGTTCGTGATCACCTGCATCATGATGAGGCCGGGCGCGATGTACTGGATGTACGTGTAGCCGCCCATGTCGCCGAGACGACGGCCGATCAGGCTGCCGAAGATGACGAAGTAGAGCGTCGCGGTGATCGCCGGCGGAACGACGGTCTGGCTCCAGATGCGGACGATGCGGCTGAACTCGCGGATGACGATGGTGTTGAAGCCGACGAGATTCGTGTGCGCCAGGTTGGGTTCGGCAGGTGTGCTCATGGCGGTCGCTTGCGTTGTCTGTGTCATGGATGTCAGCCCTGGCCGGGTCAAACGTGGGCCGCCGCCTGCTCGCTGCCCTTGTCGACCAGCCGCATGAACAGTTCCTCCAGCCGGTTCGACTTGTTGCGCATCGACAGCACTTCGATGCCGACGCCACTCAGGCGCGAAAAGATGTCGTTGAGGTTCTGGTCCTTGGAGACTTCGATCTCCAGCGTGTGATCGTCCGGCATCGTCACGGTGTAACCGGGCAGCGCCGGCGCGGCCGCGATCGGATTGCGCAGATTGAAGACGAACACTTCGGTCTGCAGCTTGCGCAGCACGCGGCTCATGCGATCGTTCTCGATGATGCGGCCCTTGTCGATGATGGCGACGTGCCGGCAGAGGTTCTCCGCCTCTTCGAGATAGTGCGTGGTGAGGATGATGGTCGTGCCGGCGGCGTTGATGTCGCGCATGAACGTCCACATCGTGCGCCGCACTTCAATGTCCACGCCGGCCGTGGGCTCGTCCAGGATCAGTAGCCGCGGTTCGTGCATCAGCGCGCGGGCGATCATCAGCCGGCGCTTCATGCCGCCCGACAGGCTGCGCGCGACCGCGTTGCGCTTGTCCCAGAGCTGCAGGGCGTTGAGGTTCTTCTCCAGACGCTCGCGCGCGGTATGACGCGGAATGCCGTAGAAACCGGCCTGGTTGATCAGGATGGTCGTCACCGTCTCGAACTGGTTGAAGTTCATTTCCTGCGGCACGAGGCCGATGCAGGACTTGGCCGCCGCCAGTTCCCGGTCGATGTCGTGCCCGAACACCTCGACCGTGCCGCCGCTCTTGTTCACCAGCGAGGTCACGATCCCGATCGCGGTGGTCTTGCCAGCGCCGTTCGGTCCGAGCAGCGCGAAGAAGTCGCCCTCTTCCACGTCGAGGTCGATGCCCTTGAGCGCCTGAACCCCGTTCTTGTAGGTCTTGGTCAGACCGCGAAATGACAGTGCCTGCATGTGAGGAATGACGCTACAGCCTTGAGTGAGGACGGAAAAACACGCGCGGAAGCGGGGACGAAATCGGCGCGCAAGCGTATCGGTCCCCTCCGGGGCGAGCAAGGCGAGTCCCGTCACGAATGAGATGACGGCGCGACAGGAGCGTCCGCATCGCCAACGACACAGCAGCGCCACCGCGTGGCCGCAAAGCTTTCGCCGCGCGTAGCGGCGATGGCATTATCCCGTCCCCGAGCCGCGGTTCGACCGTCCCCCTAAGTCCCTATGTACGCGAGCTTTTTTGGCCTGACCGAAAAGCCGTTCGCCATCACGCCGGATCCGCGTTACCTCTTCATGAGTGCGCGGCACGCCGAGGCGCTCGCACACCTGCTGTACGGCATCACCGAGGCCGGCGGCTTCATCCAGCTCACCGGCGAAGTGGGCACGGGCAAGACCACCGTGGTGCGTTCGCTGCTCGAACGCATGCCCGGTCACGCCGACGTCGCGGTGATCCTCAATCCGCAGCTGTCGCCGCTGCAGTTCGTCGTGACGATCTGCGAGGAACTCGGCCTCTTCCTGCGCGACGAGGACACGACCAGCCTCAAGGATCTGATCGACACGCTGAATCGGCGCCTGCTCGACGCGCACGCCAAGGGCCGTCGCGTCGTGGTGATCGTCGACGAGGCACAGAATCTTTCGCCCGAGACGCTGGAGCAGGTGCGCCTGCTGACCAATCTCGAAACGGCCTCGCACAAGCTGCTGCAGATCATCCTGATCGGCCAGCCCGAACTGCGCGAAGTGCTCGATCGCGTCGAGCTGCGTCAGCTCGCGCAGCGCATCACCGGCCGCTATCACCTCGATCCGCTGTCGAAGCACGAAACTGCGCTGTACGTGAACCATCGCCTGCGCGTCGCGGGTGCCAACGGCGAGATCTTCACCGGCGCCGCATTGCGTGAAATCCATCGCCTCAGCAATGGCATTCCGCGCATCATCAATGTCATCTGCGACCGCGCCCTGCTCGGCGCCTTCACGCAGGAATCGCATCGCGTCGGTCCGTCGCTGGTGCGTGCCGCGGCCGGCGAAGTCTATGGCCGGCCGTTCAGTCCGCCGTGGATGAAGGCCGCGGCAGGCGCATCGATCGCCGCGGCGCTCGCAGTCATGGGCATCGGCCTGTGGCTGCTGATGAAGAAGCAGACGCACGAACCGGCAGCCGTCGCCCTGGCTTCGCCGCCGCCGGCAGCGCAGCCAGCACCGACGCCGGCAATCGTTCCGCCGCCCGCGCCGCCCGAAGCGCGCGATATCGCCGACGTGCTGCGCGATCACGCCAGCGAAACCAATACCGAAGGCGCCTTCTCGCAGATGTTCGCCGCCTGGGGCGCGAAGTACGATCCGCTCGGCGCGAGGCCCTGCGATCAGGCGCTGCAGCAGGGTCTCGAATGCGTCTACCAGCAGGGCTCGTGGGGTCAGCTGCGCACGCTGAACCGCCCGGCCATCCTCACGCTGATCGACGACAACGGCAGCGCGCACCAGGTCACGGTGACCGGACTGAACGACACCGACAACGCACTCATCGCGCTCGCCAACTCGCAGCCCGAAGTCTCGATCGCCTCGATCTCGCGACTCTGGTACGGCGACTACCTCGTGCTGTGGCGGCCGCAGGTGGCCACGTCGCCGCGCGCGCTGTCGGCCGGCATGCGCGGCGACGGCGTTCGCTGGCTGCGGCGCAGCCTCAATTCGCTGCAGGGCCAGCCGGACCGGTCCGCCAGCGACGTTTACGATCAGGAGCTCGTGAAGATGGTGGAGGATTTCCAGCGTCGGCATCGTCTGAACGTCGACGGCATCGCCGGCGTACAGACGCAGATCGTGCTCGACACGCTCAGCAACAAGGTGGGCGGTCCGCTGCTGCTGGCGCAGGCGGGAGGCTGACGCATGAGCTTCATTCTCGATGCGCTGAAGAAATCCGAGAACGAACGTCAGCGCACCATCGGACCCTCGCTCGCCGATGCGCCCGCACGCGCGCCGCAGAGCGAGCGTCCGTGGTGGGCCGTGGCCGTCGCCGGATTGCTGGTCGGCAATCTCGCGATCCTGCTCTTCGTGCTGCTGCGCGATGACAAGGCGCCGGCAGCGGCTGCGCCCGTCGCTGCGGCGGTGACGACAGCCCCGGCCGCGTCACCGGTTCCCTACACGCGCACGCCGCCGGCGAGCCGGCCGAGCATCGATCCGTCGGTCCGTTCGCTCGCGGAAGAGGCCGGTGCTTCCGCAGAGAGCTACGAAGGCAGCGACTTCGTGGACGACTCCGGTTTCGACGAACACCCGCCGGCTGCCGCCGCCGCTCGTCCGATCGAACCGCCTGCGGTTGCACCGCTTGCAGCGCGCCCGGCTGCCGAGCCGCGCGCCGAAGTCCTGCCGAACGCGTCGTCGCTCATCGCGAGCGGCACGTCGCTGCCCGACATGCGGCTCGACATCCACGTCTACTCGAATACGCCGTCGGAGCGCTTCGTCTTCATCAACATGCGCAAGTACACCGAAGGCCAGACGCTCACCGAGGGGCCGACCGTGGAGCGCATCACGCCGGAAGGCGCGGTGCTCAACCAGCAGGGACTGCGATTCGTTCTGCCGCGGCAATAGCGTCTCGGGGGACTTTGCTCTGCCCTGACTGTGGGGCCGGCTTCAGCCGGCCTTTTCGCAGTCAGGCTGAAGCCTGACCTGCAGCAAGAACAGATTGTCGGCCACGGTCCTACCCCCGCTGCCATTCGCTGAGCCGCTGCTGTGCATGCCGGTAGCCGACATCGACGGCGCGCTCGAATGCGCGCCAGTTCAGCATGTCGATCTGTTCCAGCGGCGGCTGCAGCAGCAGATCCGAAATCTCGTGTCGTGCCGCACGATTGCCGGCGCTGTTGATCATGCCGGCGCGCCACAGGATCTGCAGGATGTTCACCGGCTGTTTGCGGCCGCGGAACCACTGCGGCATCTTCCAGAACGGCGGCACGTCCGAATCCACGGTGTCGGTGACGAAGGCGCGGTCGGAACCGACATCGACGCCGATCACCTGGCCGAGTCCCGCTTCGCGCATGACGTCCACGGGCAGGTTGTTGATGGTGGCGCCGTCGACGAACAGCTCGCCCTTGTGAACCACCGGCGGCAGCACGCCGGGAATCGCGACCGACGCGCGCAGCCAGCGCCATAGTTCGCCGCGTCGGTGCAGCGCGAGCTGGCCGGTGCTGAGATTCGAGGACACGCAGAAGAACGGCAGCGGAATGTCCTCGATCTGCAGATCTGCGAATTCGCGCTTCAGCAGTCGCGTGACCTTGCGGCCCGATACCAGCGACACCAGCGGCAGGGTGTAGTCGTTGAGGGGATTGGTGCGCACGAAGCACTCGTAGACGCGCCGGTTCAGCTCCTCCGCACTCCATTCCAGCGCGAAACCGGCAGCAATGATGGCGCCGATGCTGGTACCGCCGACCGCATCGATCGTGATGCCGGCTTCACGCACCGCGCGCAGCACGCCGATGTGCGCGAAGCCGCGCGCGCCGCCGCCCGAGAGCACGATGCCGAGGCCGCGGCCGGTGAGCAGCCGCGCCAGCCGCGCGATGTCGGCCGTGCCGCGCACGTGGTGATACGGCATGCCCGGGCGGACATCGAGCCACGCGGCAGCGACGCCGGGCAGCAGCCGTTCCTTGTGCAGCAGCACCAGTTCCGTTCGCTGCGCCACGGGCCGCACCTGATGATTCGCGAACGCCGGCCAGTCGGCGGGTTTCGAGTCGGCCTGCGCCAGCAGCAGCACGACGTCCGCCTGACGCAGGCACAGCTTGCTCCAGCTCGTCGGACCGGGATCGCAGACATACACGACGAATTCGTTGGCGCGCTCGACGGTGTGGAACCACAGGCTCGTGTGATCGGCGCCGCGCTGGCTCCAGACCAGTTCGGTGCGGCCGGCATGTTCGAGATGCGTGGCAAGCTGCGCGGCGAAGCTGGTCGCATGCGCGTGCTTGTCGTTGGGCACGACGGCGAAGGTTCGCGGCGTTGCGCGCCGGCCGCGCACCTGGTTCTGCGAAGCATCGAGCCGCTGCGCCATCAGCTGCGCGACGCGCAGCAGGCCTTGCGGATGCGACAGCATCAATTGTTCGAAGGCTTCGCGCGAAAGACGGCCGAGTTCGCTGTCGCGCAGCGCGATGACGGTGGCGTTGCGCGGCTTGCCGGAAATCAGCGCCATCTCGCCGACGGTTTCGCCCGCGGCGATCGTGCCGACCAGGCGGCGATGGCCTTCGGCCGAAGCGGAATAGGCGCCGAGATTGCCGCTGATGACCAGGTACAGCGCGTCCGGCGCGTCGCCGGCTTCGAACAGCGTGGTGCCGCCCGGCAGCGCGAACCATTCGATCTGCGCGGTGATGCCATCCAGCAGTTCGGGCTCGAGTCCCTCGAACAGCGGCAGCCGCCGCACGATCGCGGGAAGATCAGCCCATTCCGCTTCCTGTTCGCTTTGTAGTCCCATGCGTCGCTGGATGACTGACGTGGGCGCGAGTGTGGGCCCTGGGCACTCGTCCAGCCAGCTGGGACTGTTCACCTGGACATGAATTGATCCATTGACATTGTGTCAATGCATTCGCTAGGGTGCCGCGCATGTCGTACATCGCCGAAAGACGCCAGGAAGAAAAGGATCGCCGCCGCGCCGAGATCGTCGATGCGGCCGAGGCCCTGTACCGGGAGATGGGCTGGGACGCCGTGACCATGGACAGCGTCGCCCGGCGCGCGCGCCTGAGCCGTGCGCTGGTGTACGTGTACTTCAAGGACAAGCGCGACCTGCATTTCGCCATCGCGGCGCGCGCCATGGAAACGCTGCGCCAGCGCTTCGAGGAAGCCAGCGCCCGCACCCGCCTGGGCATGGAGAAGGTCGAGGCGCTGGGCCGCGCCTACATGGCGTATGGGCATGAATTTCCGCACTATTTCGATGCCTGCGCACGTCTCGAACTGCATGCGCCCGACGCCGGCGAGGGCAGTCCGCAGGAAAGCTCCTCGCTCGAAGCCGGCAAGCGTGTGCACCAGATCGTCGAAGAGGCACTCGCCATCGGCCAGCGCGATGGCACGGTGCGCGGCGATCTGGGCGATCTCGCCATCACCTCGCGCGTACTGTGGGGCTTCACGCACGGACTGATCCAGATCGCGATCACCAAGGGCGCCCTGCTCGCCGACCAGGGCATCAGCGTTTCCCAGCTCACCCAGCACGCCATCGACCTGATCCGTCGCACCCTGTCGGGTCCGGCGGATTAGCTCTTTTTTTGACCGATTTTTGACAACTGTCTACCGTTTTTACACACGAGAACGAAGGGAATGAGGTTTCTCCAGATCATTGCCGGCCTGTGCCTGATGCCGCTCGCTGCGTTGTCGCAGCCGGTCGCGGACTTCGACACGACGGTCGAGAACTATGTCGCCGAAGGCCTGCGGACCAATCTGGGACTGCAGACGGAAGGCCTCGAGGTCGAGAAGGCGACGCAGGCGCTCGCCGAAGCACGCGCCCGGTTCTTTCCGGAGCTGTCGATGCAGGCGCGGTACACGCGCGCGGAGGGCGGCCGCGTCATCGAGTTTCCCATCGGCGATGCGCTGAATCCCGTCTACGCGACGCTGAACGACATGCTGGCAGCGCAGGGCCAGCCCGCGCCGTTTCCGCAGCTCGCCAATGTCGAGATTCCCTTCCTGCGCGAGAAGGAACAGGACACGCGGCTGCTGCTGCGCCAGCCGCTGTATGCCCCGACCCTTTCCGCCGCCGTGCGCGCGCAGAGTGCGCTGCTCGGCGCGAGCAATTACCGGCGCATGGCGATCGCACGCACCCTGCGCCGCGACATCACCGGTGCCTACATCGACTGGCTCAAGGCGCGCAGTTCCACCGAGATCGTCGCTGCCAGCGAAGAGCTGCTGCGCGAGAACGTGCGCGTCAATCAGTCGCTGTTCGACAACGGCAAGGTCACCGAAGACCAGGTCCTGCGCGCGAAGGCGGAACTGCTCGAAGTCGAACAGCAGAAGCGCGAAGTGGCGAACCTGACGACGCAGGCGCAGAGCTGGTTCAACTTCCTGCTGAACCGCGACCTGCTGACGTCGATCGACGCGACCGCCGCGCCGAATACGCTGGCCCAACAGCCTTCGGCCCTGGAACGACTCTGGTCCGACGCCTTGCAGCGCCGCCCCGAAGTCGCGCAGGTCGAACGGCTGAAACAGGCGAGCACCGAACAGGTGACGCTGGCACGCAAACAGAAGTGGCCGATGCTCGCCTTCGCCGTCGACGCCGGCTCCCAGGGCGAGGAATACCGTTTCGGCGAGGGTTACAACTTCGGCACGGCTTCGCTGATGTTCACGTGGAAGCTCTTCGACGGCGGCGGCGACAACGCACGCGTGGCGCAGGCCCGCGCGACCGAGCGGCAACTGGTGCTGCGTCAGGAAGAAGTCGCCCAGCAGATCCGTCTCGAAGTCCAGCAGGCCTTCAATCGTCTGACGACGGCGCGCGATTCGCTCGCCACGGCGCAGGCGCGCGCCGAAGCGGCCAGTGCGGCCTTCCGCATCGCCAGCCGCAAACGCGACGAAGGCGTGATCAACCAGGTCGAGTTCATCGATGCGCGCAGCACGCTGACCAGCGCCGAGCTGAACCTCAACCTCACGCGTTTCAACGTGCTCGCGCGGCGTGCCGATCTCGAGTACGCGACATCGAGCGGCGATCTGCCGCTCGATCCAGGGATCTGAGAATCGAAAGTGACGGATGTGACGAAGGTGATGACAGTGACGAAGGCAAAAGAAGCCGGTGTGCGCGTGGCGCTGATCGCAGCAACGGCCGCATTCGGCCTGGCCGGCTGCAAGGGCAAGACCGAAGAGGCCATCGTCACGGCGACACCCGTGCGCGTGGCCGCCGCATTCAACGGTCCGGCCGCGCCGCCCATCCACACCAACGGGCTGCTGCTCAACAAGGACGAGATCCGTCTGTCGTTCAAGATGGGCGGCGTCATCCGTCAGCTCGCGGTGCGCGAGGGCGATCGCGTGCGCAAGGGCCAGAAGCTGGCGGAGATCGAACTGGCGGAAGTCAATGCGCAGGTCGAGCAGGCTCGCCAGGCCCATGAGAAAGCGCAGCGCGACGTCGAACGCGGCGAGCGCCTGTACGCCGATCAGGTGATCAGCCTGGAACAGCTGCAGGATCTGCGCACGCAAAGCGCGGTGAGCGAGGCCGCGCTGAAGTCGGCGCAGTTCAATTCCAGCTACTCGTCGATCGTCGCGCCCCGCGATGGCACGGTGCTGCGCCGGCTGGCGGAAGAACGCGAACTGGTCGCGGCCGGCAATCCGGTGCTGGTGCTGGGCGCGCAGGACAAGGGTTTCGTGGTGCGCGCCGGCCTCGCCGACCGCGAGATCGTGCAGATCAAGCCGCACGATGCGGCGAACGTGCGGCTCGATGCGCTGCCGGGCGTGACGCTGACCGGCAAGGTCAGCGAGATCGCCAGCGCCGCCGATCCGGCCAGCGGCCTGTTCAACATCGAAGTGCAGCTCGATGCGACGACCCAGCCGCTGAAGAGCGGCCTCGTCGCCAAGCTCGACATCGTGCCGGCCACCGCGCATGCGGCGGAACGCGTGTACGTGCCCATCGCCGCCATCGTCGAAGGCAACGGCCGGCGCGCCAGCGTCTTCGTGCTCGACGGCAAGCACGCGCGACGGCGTGAAGTGGAAGTGGCGTTCATCGAGAACGCTGCCGTTGCGCTGGTTGCTGGCGTGGAGAGCGGCGAGACCGTCGTGACCGATGGTTCTCTGTATCTCGAAGACGGTGAGACTGTCGCCGTGCAGTCGGAGACCCCCTCCCTGCCCTCCCCCGCTGCGCGGAGGAGGGATGAAGATCCGGCCCCCTCCCCCGCGCAGCGGGGAGGAGGCGAGCGAATGCGCGCCGGAATCCCCCAGCGAGGGGAGAGGGT
>NZ_DAINNK010000031.1:39611-52692 GCF_036735925.1 Povalibacter sp. | reverse complement strand
ACCGCGCAGCCCTTGTAGTCGATGCCGTAGTCGGTGTTGTCGTAGCCGATGCGCTTGATGGTTTCGCGCGCGACCGACTGGTAGTCGACCACGGCATTCGACGTGATCTCGCCCGCGAGCACGACCAGGCCGGTGTTGCACAGCGTTTCGGCGGCGACGCGCGAGTACTTGTCCTGCGCCAGGATGGCGTCGAGGATGCCGTCGGAAATCTGGTCGGCGACCTTGTCCGGATGGCCTTCGGAAACCGATTCGGAGGTAAACAAGAAACTGCTGCTCATATCTGTTCCTGATAAAGATCGAAGAATCGAATAGCCGCAAAAAAGCACAAAGGATCGCAAAAAAGGATTTTCTTACCCTTGTGTGTTTTGCGCCTTTTTGCGGCCATTCTCCATTACTTTCCCAACGAGAGACCCCTACCGAAGCTCGCCTGATAGCGCTGCTCGAACTCGGCCCGGCTGAAGCTGTGATTCTGCGTGCCGCGCGATTCGATCTTGATCGCCCCCAGCAACGAAGCAATGCGGCCCGTGGTTTCCCAGTCGAGCCCGTGCAGCAGGCCGTGCAGCAGGCCGGCGCGATAGGCATCGCCGCAACCGGTGGGATCGACGACCTGCGAGGGCTTCGCGGTCGGGATGACGATCTCGCGGCCCTTCGTATAAATCACCGAGCCTTCGGCGCCGCGCGTGACGATCAGCGCTTGCACCTGGCCGGCGATGTCGCTGGCGGAGAGCTTCGCCTTCTCCTGCACGAGCTGCCATTCGTAGTCGTTCACCGCGACCCACGTGGCCTGCTTGATGAAGGCGCGCAGGTCGTCGCCGCTGAACAGCGGCAGGCCCTGGCCGGGATCGAAAATGAACGGGATGCCCGCGGCTGCGAACTGCGCCGCATGCTGGATCATGCCCTCGCGGCCATCCGGCGCGACGATGCCGATCGCGATGTCCTTCGCCTGCGCGACCTGGTTCTCGTGCGACAGCTGCATCGCACCGGGATGAAACGCCCAGATCTGGTTGTCGTCGAGATCGGTGGTCACGAAGCCCTGCGCCGTGTGCTCGCTCTCGATGACGGTGATGTGATCGGTCGGCACGCCGGTCTGCTTCATCCAGTCGCCGTACAGGCCGAAGTCCTTGCCCACCGTCGCCATCGGCAGACCGACGTCGCCGAGCAGCTTGAGGTTGTAGGCGATGTTGCCGGCGCAGCCGCCGAACTCGCGGCGCATCTGCGGGACGAGGAACGACACGTTCAGCATGTGGATCTTGTCGGGCAGGATGTGATTCCTGAATCGATCCTGGAACACCATGATGGTGTCGAAGGCGACCGAGCCACAGATCAATGCGCGCTTGCTTGGGTTCGTCATTCGAAGGTTCGTTGAGAGCGGAAAACGCCGGAATCAGCCGGTTGCGGCGCCGGGATTGTAAGGGAACCTCGTCGCGGCCCGAAACGCGATTTCGGCTGTCCGACGACTCGCGCCGCGGCACAGCGGCGGCGCGGGCATGAGTTCATAACCGGCGACGCTGCAGGACGACAGCGCCCCACGCAGCGCCGCCCTCGCCGATTTGCAGTGTTTTCCCGCAATACGCGCGCCGCACCCTTCAATGACATGAGGCACTCCCTGAGAGCGAAGGCAGCGCTCGGGCACCAGCCATTAACCAATGCGCTGCAACGTAGTTCCGGCGGGTTATCGCTCCGTACCGGCGAAGTCGGTCGCCGCATCCGTATCAACGACGATGCAGTCTGCCGCCGCGTGAGCTACTTAGCTCACGCACCGACGCAACCATGCCGCTGCTTCAGGCGTTACGGGTCCGTGTCGGATTCGGTCCCTGCAGACATTGTTGCGACGAATTTCAATCGATGACTGACCCGTACGGCTCCCGGCCCGCGCCGGATGGACATAATCGCGACGCAAATGACGGCACCGGAGCCGGCGTAGCCGCGTCCGATATCTCGATCCTCGTGGTCGAAGACGAAGGCATCGTCGCGCAGGACCTGCTCGAGACCATCACCCGACTCGGCTATCGCGTCGCCGGCGTGGCCAGCGAAGGCGTACAGGCGGTGTGCATGGCCGAGGAACTGCGGCCGCGGCTGATCATCATGGACGTCGGGCTGCGCGGCGAGATCGACGGCATCCAGGCGGCGCAGATGATCCAGGAGCGCGGCCACGTTCCGGTCATTTTCCTGACCGGCCATCGCGACGTCGAAACGCTCGAACGGGCCGTCAGGACCGGTCCGCTCGGCTACCTGGTGAAGCCCTTCCAGGAAGTCGAACTGCGCTGCTCCATCGAAGTGGCGATCCACAAGCATCGCGCCGAAATCGCGACGCGCGAACGCGAGGAAGCCCTGCGTCGCAACGCAGACCTGCTGACGAGCCTGTCGCTCGTCGATGAGCTGACCCGGCTGCGCAACCGCCGCGGCTTCTTCGAACTGGCCGGGCAGGCGCTCAAGGTCGCCCGCCGCGAGCGGCATGTCCTCGGCCTGTTCTTCGTCGATCTGAACGGCCTCAAGCAGATCAACGACACGCTCGGTCACCTGATCGGCGATCAGGCGCTGCGCGAAACGGCCGACGTGCTGCGACGGACCTTCCGCGAAGCCGACATCGTCGCGCGCCTCGGCGGCGACGAGTTCGTCGCGCTGGCTCACGTGCAGCAGGACACGAGCGTGCTGCGCGAACGCCTGCGCGGCGAGCTGTCGCTCATCAACGCGGTTCCCGGCCGGCCCTATACGCTGGACGTGAGCATCGGCACGACGCTGGTCGACGTGACGTCGGACGAGTCCATCGAAGACCTGATCGCGCGCGCCGATGCCGACATGTACGAGGAAAAGCGCGCCTCCAGCGGCGTGCGGTACGTGGGCGACTGGGACGGGTCGCTGCCGAAGCGCTAGCTCTTTCTTCTGTGGGGCCGGCTTTAGCCGGCCTGCGCTGGTGGTTATGCTCGACTGTCGCGGCCGGCTGAAGCCGGCCCCACAGAAGAGAAAGTCCAGCAGTGACACCGATACCTCCTTCCCCCCGCGATCCCTTGCACTGGCTCGATGCCGTGCTTCGTCGCGACCCTGCCCGACTCCTGCTGCGCACCGGCGACGGCCGCACGCTGACCTACGCGCAGTTCGACCAGCTCGCCAACCGGATCGCGCGGGCGCTGCAATCGCAGCGCGTCGTCACGGGTGATCGCGTGGCGGCGCAGATCGACAAATCGCCCGAGGCCATCGCCCTCTACATTGCCTGCCTCAAGCTCGGCGCCGCATTCGTTCCCCTGAACACGGCGTACACGCTGGCCGAACTCGACTACTTCCTCGGCGATGCCGATCCGGCAGTTGCCGTCGTCCGGCCCGACACGCTGGCGCAGGCGGCTTCGCTCGGCAAATCCGCGCGACTGCTGACGCTCGGCGCGGCCAGCGACGGCTCGCTGATGGAGCTGGCGTCGCGCAGCAGCGAGGCGGCCTTGCCATCGTTCGGCGGCGATCACAGCGCGCTCGCGGCGCTGCTGTACACCTCCGGCACGACCGGCCGTTCCAATGGCGCCATGGTGACGCGCGGCAATCTCGCCTCCAATGCCGTCACGCTGGCCGATGCCTGGCGCTTCACCGAGTCCGACGTGCTGCTGCATGCACTGCCGATCTTCCACGTGCACGGCCTGTTCGTGGCGGTGAACACCGTGCTCGCCTCAGGCAGCTCGATGCTGTTCCTGTCGCGCTTCGACGCCCGCGACATCGTGCAGCAGCTGCCGCACGCAACCGTGATGATGGGCGTGCCGACGTTCTACACGCGCCTGCTGGACCAGCCGGAGTTCGATCGCGACACGGTGCGCAACCTGCGGCTGTTCGTTTCCGGATCGGCGCCGCTGCTGCCGGAAACGCATCGCGAATTCTCCCGGCGCACGGGCCACGCCATCCTGGAGCGCTACGGCATGAGCGAAACGCTCATGAACACTTCGAACCCGTATGCAGGCGAGCGCCTTCCCGGTTCGGTCGGCCCGACGCTGCCGGGCGTCGAGGTGCGCATCGCCGATCCGGACTCCGGCGTGGTCCTCACCGAAGCGGATGCGGTCGGCATGATCGAGGTGCACGGTCCGAACGTGTTTCGCGGCTACTGGCAGATGCCGGAAAAGACCGCGCAGGAATTCCGCCGCGACGGCTTTTTCATCACCGGCGATCTCGGGCGCATCGACCGCAACGGCTACGTACACATCGTCGGCCGCGGCAAGGATCTGGTGATCACCGGCGGCTACAACGTCTATCCCATCGAGGTCGAAGCGGAAATCGATGCGCTGCCCGGCGTCATCGAAAGCGCGGTCATCGGCGTGCCGCATCCCGATTTCGGCGAGGGCGTGACGGCCGTGGTGGTCGGCCGCCGCGATGCGCAGCTCGACGAATCCGCGGTACGGCGCGCGCTCGAACAGCGGCTGGCAAACTTCAAGCTGCCGAAGCGGGTGCTGTTCGTCGACGAGCTGCCCCGCAACACCATGGGCAAGGTCCAGAAAAACGTATTGCGCGAAACGTATCGCGATTTGTACCGTCCCTGACATGAGTGAACCGACATGAGCGAACTGGCGAATCCCTCCATCGACCTGATCATCGTCCCGCCGACCCGCGATCTCGGCGGCTTCGAGGTGCGCCGCGCCCTGCCCAGCCGGCAGCGGCACATGGTCGGCCCCTTCATTTTTCTCGATCAGATGGGCCCTGCGCAGTTTGCCGCCGGGCAAGGCGTCGACGTGCGTCCGCACCCGCACATTGGCCTTGCGACCGTCACCTACCTGTTCTCCGGCAGCCTCATGCACCGCGACAGCGAAGGCAACGCCGTGGAAATCACACCGGGCGCGATGAACCTGATGACCGCCGGCCGCGGCATCGCGCACTCCGAACGCACGCCCGTCGCGGCCCGGCAATCGCAATCGCCGCTGTTCGGCATCCAGAGCTGGCTCGCCCTGCCGACCGCGCACGAGGAAACCGAACCGACGTTCCAGCGCTTCGCCGCCGAACAGCTGCCGACCGTCGAAGACACGGGATTGCACGCACGCGTGATCGCCGGATCGGCCTTCGGCCAGCGCTCGCCGGTGAGTACGGCTTCGGAATGGCTGTACGCCGAGGTCCGGCTGCAGGCCGGCGTCAGCGCGCCACTGGAAGCAGATCAGGAAGAACGCGCCATCTATGTCGCCGAAGGCGAGATCGAGATTGCGCGCGAACGGTTCGCGGCGCCGCAGCTGCTGGTGTTCCGTCCCGGCGATCGCATCACCGTCACCGCCACGCGTGCCTCGCGACTCATGTTTCTCGGCGGCGCCGGCATCGACGGACCGCGCTACATCTGGTGGAACTTCGTGTCCTCCAGCCAGGAACGCATCGAACAGGCCAAGGCCGACTGGAAGGCCGACCGCTTCCGGCCCGTTCCCGGAGAAACAGAGTTCATCCCGCTGCCTGATCTTTGAGCGACGATCGCAATGACGACCCCGCAAGCCGACATCGAACTGCTCGCCCGCAAGCTGCAGCAGCTGTATGCGCTGATCCTGAAGAGCGAGCGCGAGTTCGACACCGGCCCCGGCGGACTCGCCCTGCTCGACCGGCTCGTCAACGATCCCGCCTGGGCCTGGCTGCGGCCGCTGTCGTCGCTGACGGCGGAGATCGATCATGTGCTGGCGCAGCGCCAGCCGCCGACGCAATACGATCACGCAGTCGTCGCCGCGCACATCCGCGGGCTGCTGTCGGGTGAAGGGGAACTGCGCAACGAGGCGTTCCTGGAACGTTATCGTCCGCTGCTGCAACTGAATCCGGCAGTCGCCGGTGCGCATGGCGAGCTGAAGGGATTGCTCAAGGCTGCGCCGCCGGAATCCGTCAACGAGGCCGAGCGATTGCACGCACGCCATCAGTGGGCGATGCGCGCGAAGCACAGGGGCTGAAGCGCCGGATTCTTCCTGTGGGGCCGGCTTCAGCCGGCCTCTTCAAGTGCAAGAAGGCCGGCTGAAGCCGGCCCCACAGAAGAGTCTCCTGTCTTGGCTCTACTTCCTCGCCACCTCGGTCGCCGCCAGCCCGCCTTTCAGCACGCTGGCCTGGAAGCCGCGCTCGGACAGGATGTAGGCGCAGGCCGAACTGCGGCGACCGGTATCGCAACAGACGATGTAGCGACGATTGCGATCGAGCGCGCCCATTTTCATGCGCAGCGAATACAGCGGAATGTTGATCGCGCCGTCCGCGCGATAGTGCTCGAATTCCGACGGCAGGCGCACATCGATCCACTGGCCGCCCTCGGCGACCGCGCGCTGGGCGTCGCCGTAGTCCACCCATTCCAGCAGCGGCTCGTGCAGCAGCTTGCGGAAGTCGTCCTTGCCCAGGCGCATCAGGCAGCCGTCGCTCGCCATCGTCACCGTCGCATTACGGCGGGTGTCGGAAATCAGCGCTTCTTCGCCGAAGGTGTCGCCCATGCGCAGTTCGGCGAGCTTGATGCCTTCCTTGTTGAGCGGCGTTTCGCGCGTGACGATGCAGCTGCCCTTGACGATGATGTAGATGCAGTCGCCTTCGGCGCCCTGCTTGATCACGACTTCGCCGGCCCGATAGTCGACGCGCTGCAGCCGCATGAACACGGCCTGCAGGTTGGCGGGCGGAATGCGATGAAAGGCCTTCGACTGCAGCAGCGCCGTCATCCAGTCGTCGGCGGGCGGCGAGCTGTCTTCGTCGAACCCGCGTAGCTCGGACACCTTGTAGCTGCCCGTCTGATCCCACGTCACGACGACGTCGAGAAATTCGCTGTCGATGTGCAGGTATTCGATCTTGTCGGAGGTCACGACCGCCGAGTACGGACGCGGCAGCGCATGCGCCAGCGGATTTTTCGCCTTCGCCGTACCGCTGCGCACCGTGCCGATCACCTCACCCTCGGCCATCAGATCGATGGTGCCGCTCAGCAGGTAGTAGGTCTGCTTTTCCTCATCGCCCTCGGTGAACAGCAGGCGGCCCTTCGGTGCCTGCAGGCGCCGCATGCGGCGCGCCAGCGTCATGAGGTTCTCCGGCCGCATGTTGTCGAACGGCGAGAACGTCTTCAGCACGGCGAGTTCTTTGGAAGACCCGGAAAGCTCCATGGGTATCTTTTGTTATCGGTCGATTACCGGCACTCGATTGCCGGCAGTATCCGGCAGCGGGATGGCTCAAACAGCGATGCGTCTCACAGAGACGCGGCCTTCCGGCGAGGAGGCCCGGCGGAAAATGCTCACTGCGTCACAGATGCAGATGCAGGACTCATGGGCCCGTGCCGATGCCATGAAGCGGCTGGTCGCGGCCCGTTCGAGCCAGCCTGCAGTTGGCTACACTTGACCGAATATGCCGCCGACACACGTCCGACTCCTGACGCCCGACGATGGCGAATCCCTGTTCCATCTGCGCCGCGCTGCGCTGCTCGATTCGCCCTTCTCCTTCGCCTCCAGTCCGGAAGACGATGCTTATTCCTCGCCGGAGGCGGTGGGCAGGCAACTGGGCGAATCGCAGGCGAGGGTCTTCGGTGCGTTCGATGAAGCATTGCTCGGCATGCTCGGCATGCAGCGTCTACCGAAGATCAAGACCGCTCACATCGCCATGATCTGGGGCGTTTTCGTCACGCCGTCGGCGCGCGGCCAGGGCGTGGCGGCGCAGCTCCTCGAGGCCGCCATTGCACACGCACGCACGATTCCTGCAATCGCGTCGCTGCGACTCTCGGTCAACGAGACGACACCGGGGGCGCGGCGGCTGTATGAACGGATGGGCTTTCGCGTGTGGGGTGTCGAGCCGGACGCGCTGCGCGTGAACGGCCGATCGACCAGCGAGGCCCACATGAGCCTCAGCCTGCGCTGAGACTTCCCTCGCGTCGCAAATCGCGCGCGATCCCCTCAGAATAGCGGCCCGCTTTCACGGACCCGAGGAATCGAATTGAGCGCAACGATCATTGACGGCCGCGCTGCCGCCGAACGCCTCCGTCAGCGTGTTGCCGAACGCACCGCAGAACTGCGCACTCGAGGGCTCCTACCCGGCCTTGCCGTGGTGCTGGTCGGCGAGGACCCCGCCAGCAAGGTCTATGTCGCCAGCAAGACGAAGCAGGCCGAAGAGGCCGGCCTCCGGCATTTCGATCATCGACTGCCGGCGACCGCGACCACCGCAGAACTGCTGCAGCTGGTGCAACGGCTGAACGCCGATCCGGACGTGCACGGCATTCTGGTGCAGCTGCCGCTGCCGGCCGGCGTCGACAGCGCCGTCGTGCTGGCCGCGATTGATCCGGCCAAGGACGTCGATGGATTCCATGCGGTCAATGTCGGCCGGCTGGCGCTCGGCGAAGAGGCGACCGTCCCCTGCACGCCGCTCGGCAGCCTGATCCTGATCCGCCAGGTACTGCCGGACCTGCGCGGCAAACGCGCGCTGGTCATCGGACGCTCCAACATCGTCGGCAAGCCGATGGCGCAGCTGCTGCTGCAGAACGATTGCACGGTGACGATCGCGCATTCGCGCACGCGCGATCTGCCGGCGTTGTGCGGGGAAGCGGAAATCCTGGTCGCGGCGATCGGCCGGCCGAAGGCGATTGCGGGAGACTGGATCCGTCAGGGCGCGATCGTCATCGACGTCGGCATCAACCGCATCGACGACGGCAGCGGCAAATCGAAACTGGTGGGGGACGTGGACTTCGCCGCCGCTGTGAACCGCGCCGGCGCGATCACGCCCGTGCCCGGCGGCGTCGGTCCGATGACCATCGCCTGCCTGCTGCTCAATACGGTGAATGCGGCGATCCGCTCACGTTTTGGGGAGGCGGCGGAATTACTGAGGCCGTAGGAAAACGGAAAATGGCCGCAAAAAGGCGCAAAGACCACAAATAGAAGAAGGATTTCCTTTTGTGTTCTTTGCGCTTTTTTGCGGCTATTGATTCTCTGTCTTACACGTCGCCCTGGCTGGCGTCCGGGTCGCCGATGACGGCGAAAAGCTTGTCGAGCGTCGTGAACAGCGCGAGTCGTTCTGACTCGTTCAGGGTCTGGAGCATCTGGGCCTGGCGGCGCTGGGCCACCGGCAGGACGGACTTGTAGAGCGCCTTGCCCTTCGGTGTGATCGATACGCTGACGGGGGCGGCCAGGGCTTCCGCCGCGCGCGAACCGCGCTGGGCGATGACCTTGGTCTTGGTCAGGCCGCGCTTCGTCATGACGCGCAGCGTGCGGCTCACCTGCCCCTTGTCCATGCTGCTGCGATTGGTCAGTTCAGAGAAACGCAGCGGTGAAAAACGGGTTACCAGTGCGAGCAGGCGCCATTCCGGGAGGCTCAGGTCGAACTCCTCCAGGTAGGGCTTGGTCATGTTGTTGCGCAGGGCGTTCGACAGCCGGGTGAGCCGGAACGTCAGAAAATCTTCGGTGTGCAGGTTTGCACCGTTGCGGGACAGCGTCAGCCACGGGCAGGCCGCACGGAGGGCCGAAGCGGGCTTCACTTTCTTCTGGGTACGCTTTTTCAAGCAGATCTCACGGGATGGCAGGTCAGCGGGGACGCGCATTCTGCCGCATCGCAACGATCATTGGGAGTGACATCGCTGCAATTCAGGGAAAAACGCGTCCGATTCACCCGCCGGCAATCGATCGACGGCGGACCGATGAGTCGGCAACGCAGGCATTCGTCCCCGTCGCCTCGATCAACCTCGTGCAACAGGGCGAATGAGACGCCAATCGGCACGCAATGCCAGATCCGTATTTACCGCGGACGCGCCGCGATTCACCGCGCCTTCAGCTCGCATCGATTGGAATCCTCGCGCAGGCGATGCGCACTCCGGCGTCCGCACATCGCACGCCGGGTGTTACCCGATCGCAACGACCCGTCGACGGACACGCACCGCGCCGCGGCGACGCTTCGCTATCTGCTTGTTTGAACTAGACCGACGGGAAACATGAACGAATCTTTTCCGGAGCCACCTTCGTTGCAATGACAACCACTGAAAAAATCGAGTGCATGACGATTGCGACGCTGATATTTTCCGCGCGCGCAATTCGGGGCTGAGCTGGGAGGGGCAATGGCACAGCTCGACGAAAAAAAGCGCGTACTGGAACAGTGGCTGCAACTGCCGGAGTCACGCCGTCGACACGCGACGGACGTGGTGGCATTTGCGTATCGCCTGTTGCAGGAGCGCCCGGATCTGGTGGGTGAGAATCAGCAGACCAGTCTCGACATGATCGTCGGCTGGCTGCTGCCGCATCTGCAGAAACTGGAAGCCGGATGACACCGCTGCAGGCTGCCTGGCCTAGGCACCCTGCAATCCCTGGCTGATGCCGGTAATGGACGACAGCAGCGCCGCCAGCATTTCCCTGTCTTCGCGCCCGCCGGCACGCCAGCGCCGCAGCAGATCGACCTGCAGCATGTGCATCGGATCGATGTAGGGGCTACGCAGCCGGATCGACCGCTGGATGGTCGGCTCCTGTTCCAGCAGATGCTTGAGCCCGCGCAGTTCCATGACGCGCTGGCGCGTCAGCTCGTATTCGGCACGGATGGTCTGGATGAACCGCGCGTAGCGCGGTTCGACGAGTTCATCGTAGTGCGAGGCGATCTTCAGATCGGCCCGCGCCAGCGCCAGTTCGACATCGTCGAGCAGGTTCTGGAAAAAGAACCAGCGTTGATCCATCTCCCGCAGCACGTCGTCGCCGAGCTTCTGGCCCGCCACCGACAGCGCGGTGCCCATCCCGAACCAGCCCGGCACCATGTAGCGGCATTGCGACCAGGCATAGGTCCACGGAATGGAGCGCAACGCCGCGACGCCCGCCGCTCTTTCGCTGCGGGTCGTCGGTCGCGAGCCGATCTGCATGCGCTCGATGACGTCGACGGGCGCCAGCTGCCGGAAGAAATCGTAGAACTCGGGATCGTCGAAAATCATCGCGCGCCAGGCACGCTCGCTTTCGCCGGCCACCACTTCCATCGCCGCGGACCAGCCGGGTCGAACTTCTTCCTTCGGCATCGCTCCGCCCGCCGCCAGCGCGAGCGAGTGGAATGCCTGTTCGAACACGCGCAGCGCGATGGGGCGCAACCCGTACTTTTCGTGGATCAGTTCGCCTGCTTCCGTGAGGCGCAGCCGCCCGCGATTCGCGCCCTGCGGCGCGCTGCGCACCAGGATTTCGGCGCGGCCGCCGCCGCGTCCGAAACTGCCGCCCTGGCCGTGCACGAGCGTGAGATCGATGCCGGCATCGGCTGCTGCGGCCATCGCCGCTTCCTGCGCATTGCGCACCAGCCAGCGCGACATGGCGACACCGACGTCCTTGTTGCTCGCCGAGTAGCCGACCATCACGTACTGGTGGTTGCCGCGACCCAGCAGATGCCGGCGATACAGCGGCTCGTTCAGCAGCTGGCGCATCAACTCGCCGCAGCGCGACAGCGCTTCGGCGGACTCGAACAGGGGCGCGACGTCGACCGGCACGTCGCCCGAACGCCGGTCGGCGGTGTCGGCCCAGCGCGCCAGCAGCAGCACCGACAGCATGTCGTCCACGCCGCGCGTACTGCTGACGACGTACGGCCCGATCGAATCCGGACCGTTGCGATGACGACAGTGCGCCAGCGCTTCGAACACCCACAGGCTGCGCTTGCCGGTCGCATCGAGCAGCGCGCTCGGACTCTCGTCGCGCTCCAGCGCCACCCGCAACCGCGCGATGCGATCGTCGACGCTGCGATTGCGCCAGTCGGCATCGCCGAACCCCTGGCCGACGACGCCGCGATGCACGGCCGAACTCTGGCGGATGTCGAGCGTCGCGAGATGAAAGCCGAAGGTGCGCACGCGACGGATCAGCCGGCTGACCGGGAAGGCACCGGCATGCGCACCCTTGTGCGCCATCAGGCTGTCGTGAATCAGATTCAGGTCGGCGAGGAAATGCGCCGCCGATTCGTACTGCGCCTGCCGGCCTTCGTACGTCGCGCGCAGGCGTTCCATGACCTGCCCGAGAAACACGCGATACGGCATGCGATCGTGCCGCGCCGGCGACAGCGTGTGCGATGCCGACAGCAGCGTCTGGTATTGCTCGATGCGCGCCTGCAGCTGCGGCGAAATGCCGATGCGGGTCGCGCTCTGCGACAGCGATTCGGCCAGTCCCTGGCATTCGAGGAAGTAGCTGTTGACGATGAGCTGCTGATGACGGGCGATCGTTTCGCGAATGGTCTTCGCGTGGACGTCCGGATTGCCGTCCATGTCGCCGCCGACCCAGGAGCCGAAGCGCAGGATTTCCGGCAGCTCCAGTTGCTGCGCCTCCGGCCCGTAGACCTTGACCAGCGCGGCGGAAATTTCCTCGTAGAAGACCGGCACGATCTGGAACAGCACTTCGACCAGGAAGAACAGCACGTGCTCGCGTTCGTCGGCGACCGTGAGCCGTTCGCGCGAATTGTCGGCGGTCTGCCAGCCCGAGGTGATCTCGGTGCGGATGCGTTCCCAGAGGCGCTGGGTTTCCGCATCTCCCGAGGCGAGGCCGATGCGTCCGAGCAGCAACTGCGCGACCTTCTGCTGCTTGCGCAGGATCGTGCGACGTGTCGATTCCGTGGGATGCGCCGTGAGCACCGGCTCGATCCACAGCTCGAGCATCAGCCTGCGGATATCGGCGAGCTGCAGCCCTTGCTCCTTGAGCGCGAACAGCGCGTCCTCGATGCCGCCGGGCTGCGACTTGCCTTCGTTCATGTACTGGCGACGCCGGCGGATGCGATGCACCTTCTCGGCCATGTTCACCACGTCGAACCAGGTCGAGAACGCACGCACCAGGTCGCGCGCCAGCGCCGGGGTCACGTCGCGCGTGCAGACGACGAGTTCCACCGCGCCTCCGGCATCGCCCTCGCGCTGCGCGATGGCCGCCTGCCGGGCCTGCTCGACCGCAGCGAACAATTCCTCGCCGCCCTGCTCGCGGATCACTTCGCCGACGAGCGCGCCGAGCGTGTGGACGTCTTCGCGCAGTTCGGCGTCCTTGGCGGGGAAAGTCAGGTCGTGGCGGGGCATGAGGAAAGAAGCCCGCTAGCCGCTGGCCGCTGGCCAGAAAATGAGGGACGAAGTGGAGTTGGTAGCCATCGCGGGCGCGCAGTCTAGCAGAGCCTGCTGCCCGGCCATCTCGCCAGCCGGCTCGGGTCTACGCCACCCGCGCCGGAAACGTCTTCAGCA
>NZ_DAINNK010000031.1:24988-39601 GCF_036735925.1 Povalibacter sp. | reverse complement strand
TCTTCGCGCAGTTCGGCGTCCTTGGCGGGGAAAGTCAGGTCGTGGCGGGGCATGGGGAGAAAGGCTGCTGGCCGACTGGTTGGCTGGTCTGCTGGCCAGACCGGAATGGGGCAATCGATGGGGCGCGCAGTCTACCAGCGCATGACGGGACTGCCGATGGCAGCAATCCACTCCGGCCAGCGGCCAGCAGACCAGTCAGCCAGCTGCTCGCGGCCCTACGCCACCCGCGCCGGAAACGTCTTCAGCAGCGACTGCTTGCAGCTGTTGCACGCCATCCGTTTCAGGGACGGCAGCGATTCCGACACGTCGAGATGCAGCGTCAGCTGCGCGTCCTCGACTTCCTCCCAGACGCCGATGCGGATCTGAATGCGATTGCACCACGCACAGTAGGGCAACGACAGGTCGTTGCGCGGGAATGCGGGATCGAGCAGCGCGAGTGCCGGGCGCGATTCGGTCCACACGCAGTGTGCGACGAGCTGCAGGCCGCGTTCGGGCAGCGGATGCAACTCGATGTCCCAGACGCGTCGCAGGCTCGGGGTGTCCGCGCGCATCGGAATGAAGATCGGCGCGCCGACGGCGCGGACGCGCTCGAAGAGGATTTCCCAGAGCTGACGCACCTGCGCCCCCTGAATGAAATCCCACAGCGGACGATCGATCGCCGCATCCAGGCATTGATCGCGCAGACTGTCGCAGCTCGTGGCATCCACCCACGCGCCGTTCACCGACGCGATGCGATCGCGCGCATCGATCGTGAGTTCAGGACGTTGGTCGGCTGACAGGATCATCGAAGGATTCCAGGCACTCGGCAGCTGCCGAAAGTTCTGCGGCATGATCGGCACCGGGTCGAACGCCAGCCATGAGGCCAGCCCTGATTGGCCGCGCATCCGCCAGCGCATTGAGCTTGTTACGATGCCTGTGCACACCCGGCATTCCCTGCACCCGCCGGCGGTAGCGACGGAGGTCACATTCCATGAGTCTGCTTGCCTACGCGGCCATCTTTCTTGCCGCCACCGTGATCGCCGTACCGCTGTGTCGCAGGTTGGGGCTCGGATCGGTGCTCGGCTACCTGCTCGCGGGAATCGTGCTGGGGCCGTGGGGTATGCGACTGATCCAGGACGGCGAGAACATCCTGCACTTCGCCGAGTTCGGCGTGGTGATGCTGCTGTTCGTCATCGGACTGGAGCTGCAGCCCACGCGCCTTCGGGCAATGCGCAAGGCCGTCTTCGGTCTCGGCCTGACGCAGGTGCTGGTCACTACCCTGATCTTCGGCGCCATCGGCTGGCTGTGCGGGCTCGCGCCCGATGCGGCGCTGGTCGTGGGATTCGCGCTGTCGCTGTCATCGACGCCGCTGGTTCTGCAACTGCTCGCGGAACGGCACGAACTCAACACCCAGCATGGGCGCGCCTCGTTCGGCGTGCTGCTGTTCCAGGACATCGCCGTCATGCCGATGCTGGCGGTGATGCCGCTGCTGGCCCACAGCCGCGTCGCGCAGTCGCTGCAGGACACGCTGCTCGCCACGGGCAAGGCCATCGCCGTGCTGCTGCTGTTCGTCTTCGGCGGCCGTTACCTGCTGCGCCCGGTCCTGCGCATCGTTGCGGAAACACGCTCGAAGGAAGCGTTCACCGCAGCCGCGCTGCTGGTGGTGATCGGCGTCAGCCTGCTGTTTCACGCCGTCGACCTGTCGATGGCGCTCGGCGCATTCGTCGCCGGCGTGCTGCTGGCAGAGAGCGAGTATCGCCACGAACTCGAAGCCGACATCGATCCCTTCAAGGGCCTGCTGCTCGGACTGTTCTTCGTCTCCGTCGGCATGACGGCGAATCTCGGCGCACTGCTGGATCATCCGCTGCGCATCGCCGGGCTGGTGCTGGCGCTGATCGGTCTCAAGTTCGCCCTGGCCTGGATCATCGGCCGCCTGAGCGGCCACAGCAGCGCGGAGTCGCGCGGCATGGCGTTCTCGCTCGCGCAGGCCGGCGAGTTCGGCTTCGTACTGTTCTCGCTGGGCGTCAGCGAGGGTCTCATCGATCAGTCGCTGGCCGATACGCTGGTGATCGTCGTCACCATCTCCATGATCGCCAGCCCCCTGTTGATGATGCTGCTCTCGGCCATCGAGCCGCGCATGCAGAAGACCGGTGTCCGCGACTTCGACCGCATCGAAAGCGACAACAGCCAGGTCATCGTCGCCGGCTTCGGCCGTTTCGGTCAGATCATCGGCCGCGTACTGCGCATGCGCCGCATCCGTTTCACCGCACTCGAATCCGACGTGGCGCAGGTGGACTTCGTGCGCCGCTTCGGCAACAAGGTCTATTACGGCGACGCATCGCGACGCGACGTGCTCGCCGCCGCCGGCGCCGCGCGCGCCGAAGTGCTGGTGCTCGCGATGGACGACATCGATCTGTCGGTGCGCACGGCCGAGATCGTCCGCAAGCACTTTCCCCACCTGAAACTGCTGGCGCGTGCCCGCAATCGCCAGCACGCGATCCGGCTGATGGACCTCGGCGTGCGCTACGTCGTTCGCGAGACGTACCTGTCGAGTCTCGACATGGCACGGCACGCGCTGGAAGCGCTGGGCATGCCGCACGCCGAAGCCGTCGAAAGCATCGAACGATTCGACAAACACGACCAGCGCGCCCTGCAACTGCAGCGCGACGCCCGCGACGACGAACAGAAACTCATCCAGTCGGCCCAGCAGGCCGCCCGCGAACTCGAACAGCTGTTCGAGCAGGACACGATGGGGGATACGCAGAAGCAGGCAGGAACGCAGTAGATGGGAACGCGGAGAAGAATGGCCGCAAAGAAGCGCAAAGGTCTCAAAGCAAGAGAGGAGGCCCTGCGTTGTCCTTTCTCATCATTTGAGATCTTTGCGCCTTTTTGCGGCCATTCTCTTTTGCTTATCCGACCGCCTGGATCGTCCGCGTATAGGCGCCATGCACCAGCGCCTCGATGGTCTTCTCGCTGCGGGGCGCGAGCAGCAGGCGGAGCATGGATTCGTCGGTGGGGCGTGCGGGATCGTCGATCAGGACCTGCTCCAGGAAACGCGTCAGGCGATGCTGGATTTCGTTGATGAAGCGCAGCTTGTTGGCGTCGATGTCCTGGTTGCCGCCGGGGCTGTAGAAGTTGCGCGCTTCCAGCGTCAGCTCGTACATGAAGCGCGAGAGAAAGCGCGCCTTGTCGATCGACGACAGATCGACGAAGTGGCGGATTTCCGAATCGATGTTCATGGCGAGCCTCCCTTGGCCGCGATGATCGGGGCGGCGGGGCAAGGAACGCAAGATGGGGCGAGGAACGGCGGCAGGACAGCGACGGACGGCTTTCGCTGTGGGGCCGGCTTTCCCGCGGGATTCCCTTCGGTCACAGCCGGCCTTCTTGGAGTCAGACCGAAGCCTGACCTACAGAAGAAGCCGGCTAAAGCCGGCCCCACAGGAAGAGGAAGAACCCCCTACGCCGGGAAGAAGTCGATCGGCTTCGTCGTCGTGATCGTCTCGACGTCGCGTGCCTCGAACCGGAACGACTTCACGCGGGCCACGAGCTTGCGCTCCAGATCCGGATCGTTCAGCTCGCTGGAAACGACGCGGCACTGCGTAATCTCGCCGCTCGACGCAATCGTCAGCTCCAGCACGACCTTGCCTTTCAGGTCCGGCTTGTCGCGCAGCGCGCGGCTGTAGAGCGCGTAGATCGCGCCCTTGTTGCGGTCGAAGATGAGTTCGATCTCTTCGCGGCTGCGGGCAGCCTTGGTGCTGCCGGCACCGCGCTTCACGCCATCATCGGCCTGCGCGGCGAGCGTCGACGAAGTGACCTGCGTGGTCGTGTGACCCGTGAGCGAACCGGCGCCGCTGCCATAGCCGCGGCTCAGCGCCGACGTGTTGATGCCGCCGCTGCTCTGCCCCACTTTCGAGGTGATCAGCGAACGTTCCGAGCTGGTCGTCTCGCCGACCTTGCCGGAGAGATTCTTGGTCATCGCGGCCTTGTCGAGCACCGAGTTGTCGCGCAGATCGGCGAGTTGGTCCTGCAGTTTCAGCAGGCCCGCGTTCTGGGCTTTCTGGCGCGCATCGGGTTTCGGCGGCTGCGGCTTGGGCTCGACCTTCTCGATCGGCTTCGGCGTTTCCTTCGGCTCGATCTTCGGCGGCGGCGGTGGCGGCGGCGGGATCTTCTTCTCGATCACCAGCTTCACCACGCGATCCGGCAGGTCGGGTGCCTTCGCCAGCTTCTTGTCAGGCGTCGGCATGAACGTGATCAGCAGCGCCAGCAACCCGAAGACGATGAACAGATTGCGGACGATGTTGCGGAAGCGCTTCTCGACCGCCTCGGTCGGCGACCAGGGCAGTTCGTAGAGACGATAAAACGGGGCGATGGCCGTGCTCATGTGCTGCGCCCCGTCAGTTGCGATTCGCCGCGCTCAACGACGCGGTGCGACTGGAATTGAGGCTCGTATTGAGCTCGCGCTCGACCACTGCCAGCGACACCTTGCCGTAATCGGCGTCGGTGCACGTCGCCATGACCTTGCGCAGCACTGCGTAAGGCGTGTGGCGATCGCCGAGAATGGTGACGGTGCGATCGGCGATGTCCTGTTTCGCAGCATCGGCGAGCACCGAGTCCGCCACCGACTGCAACGCCTGCTTGAGCGGCGCGATCACCGCATCCTGTGCGGCGACGATATCGGCGACCTTCGCGATGGCGCGTCCATCGACCAGCAGATCGTCCTTGGTGATCATCACGACGACGCTCGGCTCCGGCTTCTTGTCGGAGATCGATTCGGGAATCGAGATGTTCTTCGAGTTCGGCAACACATCGACATCCGAGGTGTGCACGAGCAGGAAGACCACCAGGATCATCAGCATGTCGATGAACGGCACCAGCGTCATGTGGCCGGCTGCTTCGGCACCGCCGCCGTGACTGCGCTTGCGATGGCGTTTGATGCGATAAGGGGTCATGTCGGCGCATCTCCAACGGAAACGTCAGGGAACAGCTCCGCCAGATCCCACTGCGAGCCCGGCACCTGGAACACGCGCACCGTGTCCATCACCTGCACGAGCGTGTCGTACTGGATGTCCTGCTCGAGCAGGATCGTGGCGTTGAGCGTGTCCGGGTACTTCGATTTCACGAGCTGCAGGTATTCCGACAGGCTTTTCAGATCGTACTTCTCGCCCGCGAGCGGGACGGTACGCAGCACGCCCGTGCCACGATCCGCGACTTCGATGGCGGCCTTGCGCACGATGACTTCCAGATTCAATCCCTTCGGCAGATCGGGGACGGCGCTGTCGGCGCCCGGCAGGTTCAGTTCCAGGACGTTCGTCTTGGTGAACACCGCCGTGAAGATCAGGAAGAACACCAGGATGATCATCATGTCGATCATCGGCACGACATTGATGTCATGTCGCCCGCGGTAGCGCGCGTGATTGCGCCGCACGCGCCCCGCGACTTTCGACTGCGCCATGGCCGTCTCCGTAGCGTCTTGCTTGGTCGATGCTTAACCGTGCGCCGCGCGGCCGCGCGGCGTCGGAACCGGCGCGTCATCCACTTCGGCATCGGTGCGACGTTCGACGACGGAATTCAGGAACTTGACGTTGGCGATCTCCAGGCTGTCGATCAGCTTGGTGGTCTTGGCTTCGAGGAACATGTGCGCGAGCAGCAGCGTGATGGCGACGAACAGACCGGAAGCGGTGTTGTTCATGGCGACCGAAATGCTGGCGGCAAGCAGATTGGCCTTCTCGGCCGGGTTCGCGGTGGCGATCGAGGCGAAGGCCGCGATCAGGCCGATGACCGTACCGAGCAGACCCGTGAGCATGCCGATGTTGGCGAGCGCCGAAAGATAGTGAGTGCGCTTTTCGAGCTTCGGAATGATTTCCAGCAGGCTCTCGTCCATCGCCTTCTCGACGTCATCGCGACGACGCGCGCTGGCGAGACGGGCGATGCCGTAGTTGAGCGCGGTGGCGAGCGCGGCGCTCGACTTCTGGGTGATCGAGATCACCTGGCGGAAGTTGCCCTGGCTGATCAGCGGCGCGACCTGCGACCACACGCGGCGATTCAGCGTCGTCTCCTTGGTCAGGTAGATGAATCGCTCGATGGCGATTGACACGCCGACCACGAAGATCGCGGCGAGCATGTACAGGAAGGGTCCGCCTTCCTTGAAGAAGGCCACCACGTAATCCAGGAAAGTCATCGCTTGATACTCCTCTGCCGTCCCGTGCCGCGCTGCCGGAGCGCGTGTGAAATTGAAATCTGCCAGTAACTCGAATTGCGTTCTGACTCGCACACCGTGGCGCAGCGCGCGCTGCATTGCGCGCCTGCAAGCGCTCCACCGGTGGAAACAGTCGTTCTGCGTGCTTTATCGCCTTAAGGTAAAACCGTGCGCTGCGACCTACTTCTCAGGACCCGCAGCGGGCGCAACGGATGCGGGATTCGCACTGTCCGCGCCCGACGACATTGCACCGTAGTACGTCACTTCCCGACGAAAAACGTCACGGTCGACGGGCGTCAGCGCCTCGTCGAGCAGCGTGTTGAAAGGCTGTGCCGGCAGGTCGCCGATATCGGCTTTCTTCCACGGCACGATGTAGAGAACCTTCGGCAGTTCGCGGTTGCCGGTCACGATGGTGGTGTCGAGATCGAGGCGGTCGCCGCGGCGGGTGGAGGCGCGCGGCTGCTGGCTGCTGGCGGCTGGCTGCTGGCCAGAGTTTCTGGCGCCCTCCTCCGCGACGCGGGGGAGGGCTGGGGTGGGGGCGCTTGCGTTGCTGCTGCTGTCGGCCTGCGGCTCAGGATCGGCTGCGAAGGCAGTCGATGTGGCCAGCAGGAACGACAGGGTCAGGATCTTCGGTACGTTCATCATTCCGCCTGCGCGCTGCGCTGCTGATTGCCGAGACGCGTCTTCAGTTCGGTGACCCAGCCGGCGACCTTCGCATCCGGCGATGCCGCCAGCGACAGGTAGCGCTCGTACGCTTCGAGCGCACGTTGCGGCTGCTGCAGATACAGATCGCACAGCACGCCGAGATTCAGATGCGCGAGTGCGTAGTTGGGATCGATCTGGATCGCGCGCTGGTAGGCCTCGTCGGCTTCCTTGAAGCTGCCGAGCTTGCGATGAACGATGCCGAGCTGGTTGTAGGCCGCGGCGCTGTTGGCGTTGCGGGCGATGGCGGCGTCGAGCGTCTTCTGCGCCTCCTCCAGCTTGCCTGCCTTGGTCTGCAGGATGGCGAGGTTCAGCAGCGGGCCGGCATACGTCGGATAGGTGTCGGCGAGCGTGCGGAAGGTCTGCTCGGCGCCCGCGAGGTTGCCGGAGCTCATCGCCGCGACGGCGCTGTCGAACTGTTGCTGGGCTTCGGGCGGGATGGGTGCTTCGACGGGTGCGGTCGCGCTTGCAGCGTCGGTTGCTTCGACCTTTGATGATTTCGCTGGCGAAGCGCTCTGCACTACGGGAGTTGCGGCGGAAGCTGCGGGCTTCTCCGGTGCCGAGCCGCACGCAGAGAGCAGCAATGCGAGCGCCCCCACCCCAACCCTCCCCCGCTGCGCGGAGGAGGGGGTCAGAAACTCTGGCCAGCAGCCAGCAGCCAGCAGCCAGCGGCCAGCCTCAGCGAATCGTCTGTACATACTCTTCACCGATCTCGGCCTTCGCGTAACGCGCCGGCTTGAGTTTCGCGAGCACATCGAAGCTGCGCTGCACCCATTCGTCGTAGACGCCGTCGCCCGTGCGGCTGGCGTTGGTCTCGTGCAGTTCGATCGCCTTTTCTTCGAACGGGAACGCCTGCTCTTCCAGCAGCACGTCGTACTGTTCGCGCGATTCGTCGTCGAGGCCCTTGGGACGCTCGGACGTCATGAGATCGGAGGCCAGCGTGCGATACAGCTCGGCCATGCCGTAGTTCGCTGCGGTGGTGACTTCAGCGACGCCGTAGTCGAGTGCCTGGCCGTAGGTCGTCAGCACTTTTTCCATGGCGCTGCGCTTGGCCTTGAGCGACTTGTCGAGCGGCACCACCAGCTTGATCGAGTTGTACATCGCGACCTGCGGCTCGGCGGTTTCCAGCGTCGCCTTCGCCGCGAGGTACTTGCTGCGATCGGTGCGCGCGCTGCCGGCCGACCTGTCGGCCACGATGATTTCGTTGATCCACTGTCCACGACCGCGTACGTCGTTCTGCGCCTTGGCCATGTCGGCAAGACGCTGGCGTGCGTTCTGTGCCGGATCGAGCGGTGCCGGAAACTGCTTGACGTAGTTCGCATAGACGCGCGCCGCATTCGGCTGCGAACCGCCTTTCTCATACAGCGTCGCCGCCTGCCACAGCGCTTCGCGCCGCACGTCCGCCGGCTCTTCGCCACGCGCAGCGATGCGCTCGAACTCGGCGGCGGACTCGCCGGCGCGACCGGTTTCCAGATACGCCACGGCGAGCGAGCGCGTGACTTCCGGCTGCAGTTCGTGATTCGGATATTTGCGACGGAAACCTTCCAGCACCTTCGAGGCGCGGTCCCACTGCTTGTCGCGCAGCAGGATGCCGGCGGCGTCGTATTCCGCATTGGCACTGACCTTGGCATTCGGCGCGAGCACAGCCACGCGCAGGAAGTCGTCGACCGCACCCGTCGCATCGCCCGCCTGCTGTTTCGCTTCGGCCTGCTTGTAGACCGAGGCCGCGATGCGTTCCTCGATCGCCGGACGATCCGGATCGCCCGCCGGCAGGAAGCCCCGCACGCGGATGTAGGCGAGTTCCGCCTCCTGGTAGCGGCCGCGATCGAACAGCGAATGCGCCAGCAGCGTCGATGCCGTGCGCTGATACTTCGGCTCGACCGGTGGCTTGCGTTCGAGGATCTGCTGCGACACTTCGATGACGCGATCGAAATCGTTCAGCGCGAACAGTTCTTCGTCGGCCTTGGTCAGCACGCGCGCCGATTCCGGATGCTCCGGGAAGCTCGTGGCGAACATGACCTGGCTTTCGATGCCCTGGCGGTGCCACAGCGCCTTCGATTCGCCCGTGATCGTCGCTTCGTGCTTCGTGTACGCGACCAGCGCCGCGTAACCGGCCGCGGCCGATTTCGGATGTGCGGGGTAGTCGTAGGCAGTGCGTTCGTATTCCTTCGCCGCCTCGGCAAAGCGCCCGGACTCGAACAGCACTTCACCCAGCAGGTAGCGCGTCGCCGGCGCTTCGGCATCCTGCGGGAACGAATCCAGCATGGCGCGATACCAGCGCGCGGCGACCGTGTAGTCCTCGACCTTCTTCGATTTCTGCGCCTGCGCGTGGTAGTACTCGGCCAGATCCTTCTGGTTGGCCTTCAACTGTGCGGCGACTTCCGGTGCGTCCTGCACCGTGCGATTCGCCCAGAACGCCGAACCGAAGGCATAGCGCTCGACGAACGACTGCTTGCCTTCCAGCACCAGCGACGCGAAGCCACCCTTCTGGTACGCCTCGATGGTGCGCATCTGCAACGACGGCGCAAACCGATCGTCGGGACGACGCTTGGCGAAGGCTTCGTAGGCCAGCGCCGCATCCTGGTAGCGCTCCTTCTCGATGTAGAGATTGCCGAGGCTCTCGTACAGCAAGTGCGCGTAGACCGGATCGCCGCGCTGCTTCAGGAACGCGTCCAGCGATGCCGGACCGTCCAGGTCGTAGAACGTGATGGCGATGGCGCGGAATGCGTCATCGGACAGCTCGCGCGACGGGCGATCGAGCGAATCGCGATCGCGCAGCTTGCCGTCGTCGATCATCACGCGGTCGATGAGCGTGAGGAACGAGCCGACGCTTTCCTCGCCGCGCGATTGCTTGAACAGCGACCAACCGTGTTTGTACAAGCCCTGATCGTAGTAGCCGCTGGCCGGACCGGCCGCCACCACCGCCGCATAAGCGCGCTCGGAGTCCTTGTAGCGCTGTGCGCTGAAGAGAATTTCGCCGCGACGGAACTGCGCCTCGGTGAGCCACTTGCTGTTCGGATACTGCGCGACCAGCTTGTCGAGCACGGCCAGCGATTTCTCGGGCTGGCCTTCCGACTCGTATGCGCGCGAGAGCTGGTACATGACCGCATCGCCGCGTTCGTACTTCGGATACTTCGCCAGCAGCGCCTCGTACAGCTTGATGGCTTCCTTGTTTTCGAGACCGCTGAAATCGTCTCCGCCGACGGCGCGCGCGGCTTCGTCGACTTCCACCTGCAGGTCACCGAGTCGACGCATCGCCTCGGCGCGCATCTTCTCGTTGTCCGATTGCAGGTCGAGGAACTTCTTGTACTGCTCGATGGCCTGCTGCGCCTGCACGTTGGTCGGCGGGTCCCTGTTGATCTCGATGGTGCGGTTCTCGAGATCCTTGATCGTGCCCGTCGGCTTCTTCTTGTCGGCCGCGCCGGCCACGGACACGCCCAGCGTCGCCGCTGCGAGCGTCGCGATCATCAGGATTCGCAGCGGGGTTGCGCGCGAGGTCATTGCCCGCCTCCCTTGCCGCCCGGTGCATCACCACCCGTACCACTCGCGGCACGGTCATAGATCGAGGCGAGCGCGAAGCGCGCCTGCAGCGAATACGCCGCGAGCCGCTCCTTCTGCGATTCGAGTTCCTTCACGGCGATCGACGCCAGGTACTGGTTCTGCGAGTGTGCCGCGGAATCGAGGCGCACCATCAGGCCGTCGATGCGCGGACGCAGGCCATCGACACGCTTCGCGAATTCCTCGGTGCGCGCCGGATACTCCTCGCGGGCGCGTTCGATCAGCACCCAGCGACGACGCGCCTCCTTGTAGGCGACGTCCAGCTCGCGCAGTTCCTTGCGGGCCTTCCACAGACGCGCCTTGTAGCTCGACGAGAAATCCCACATTAGCCGGCCGCGCAGCAGGCGCAGCTTTTCCTGCATTTCCTGCGCCATCGGATCGGAGGCGTCGGCGCGCGCCAGCACCTGTTCGATGTGTTGCACCTTCTGCCACTGTTCGAGTTCGCGACCGGTCGCGAGCCCCGGCGCATCGCCGTCGCGCTCGATGGCGGCGACGCGCGATTCCAGTTCGGTGCGGCGCGCATCCATGGCATCGAGATCGACGGAATCGAGTGTCTGCTGCAACGCCGGCAGCCGTTGATCGAACGCCTGGCGGCGGTTGTCGACCATGTTGTCGAAAGCCTCGACGCTGAGCTGCCAGGTGGCGAGGTTGCGCTGCATGAGCCGCAGGTCGCGATAGTTCTTGAGACCTTCCTGGAATTCGTTCGACGCCAGCAGGTGATAGAGGTAGCGGGTCTCGGGGGCGTCCGGCAGTTCCTGCAACTGCCAGTACCAGCCGGCCTTGTCCGCTTTGTCGTTCTCGGCAATGGCATCGAGCAGCCGGCCGCTGCGGATCGCTGCGATCGATTCGTCGATGCGCGTCGCTTCCTCGCTGAAGGCCGTGACCGCTAGCGTGTACTGCTCGACCGCCTGCTTGTTGGCTTCGAGCTGCGCGTAGGCATAGGGAATCGCCAGATACGATTCCTGCACGGCCGCGTCCAGCAGGTTGCGATCACGCAGTTCCATCCACGGCACCAGCGCCTTGGTGAACTGCTTTTCTGCAGAGTCGGCCCAGCCGACGCCGAGCAGCGCCTTGTTGGATTGCGGACCTTCGAGACGCACTCGCTGCAGCACCGTCTTGGCATTGGCCGGCTTGTCGGCCTTCAGCCAGGCGAAGCCGAGCGCGAGATTGGCCTTGTCGCGCAGTGCGGCAAGTTCGTCCGTCGGCGCCGCGATCTGGCCGACCTGGTCGAGCAGCTTCGCCGCGTCGTCGAGACGATCCTTGCGCACCAGCGCGACGCCGATGTTGAAGCGCGCATACGCCGACCACGCATCCGAGCCATCGCCCACCGGCTGCCAGCGCTCCAGCGCGGCGATCGCGTCGTCGTATCGATCCAGATACATCAGTACCTGGGCATGCAGCAGATGCCGTTCGGGTTCGAGTTCGCCCGGCAGCGCGCCATGGATCGAACTCAGCGCCTTTTCCGCCTGCGCGAGGTAGTTGCGCTGGTACCAGACCTTGGCGAGATAGAACCAGGCGCGGTTGCGGACATCGAGCGGCACGTTATCATTGAGCAGCGCCTGGAAAATGCGTCCGGCTTCTTCGTGCTGGCCGAGCGACAGATACAACCCGCCCTTCAGCAGTTCGGCTTCGACCGCGTGATTGCCGATGCGGTTGAAATCCTGCGAGGCGCCCAGGCGCGTGAGCGACTGCAGGTAGTCGCCCTGATAGAAATAGAACAGCACGTCGCCCCAGTGCAGATCCTTCACGACCTGGGGCGTGCCGATCAGGGGCTTCTGTTCGGGAGTTTTCTCGCGCGCACTCACCGCCGTCACGAGCGCCGCCGAGATGCTCATGGCGAGTACGACGTGTTTGACCAGGGCTCTCAGCATCGCGTGGGGAAATTCCGTGTCTGGCCCGTAGCCAGCAGCCAGTCGCCAGCGGCCATCATTCCCATTCCTTGACGACGAATTCCGGCTGCGCCTTGCTGGCGCGGTCGCTGATCTTGAGTTCGACGTACTTGGCGCCGACGCCCTTCGTCACCTGAATCGTCGCGCCGCGGCGATAGTCGCGTGCATGCGGTCCCTGGCCGGTGAACAGCGCGATCAGTTCATGATCGCCGGCCTTGAGATTGCCGAGATACACGCGATGCACGCCGCCCTTCAGCAGGGCCTGCGCTTCGCGCTCGGTGTAGAGATAGTTCGCGACTTCCTTGTTGTCGAGCTTCAGCGTCACCGAATCGACGGCGAAGAATTCGCCTACGTCCATGGACACGAACACCGCGACCTGGGTGTTGGCAGGAAACAGCAGCTCTTCCTCGAGCACGAAGAGTTCGCGATTCAGGTCCAGCACTTCCTTTTTCAGCGACTGGACTTCCTGATCGAGGCTCTTGAAATCGCCCGTGGCCGTTGCAGCCGCAACGGGCGCAGCGGCTTCCTGCGCAAGCGCAGCGAGAGCGAAGCAGGACAGCAGCAACACACTGGCGTAACGAAGCATGACGCGCACCTGGGCGAAGGCAGGAAGGAGAGACTGGGATGAACCGTGACGCATGAAGTAACCGCCGTCCTGCCTATTCATCGTTGAGAAGCTGACGCAACTGATCGGCGTAGCGCTTTTCGTAACCGGGCTTGAAGCCCTCGGAGACGTAGCGAACGACGCCTTCGCGATCCACCAGCACCGTAAACGGCATGGCACCGATCTGATAGGCGCGGCTGACATCCTTGCGCTCGTCGAACAGCACGGGATAAGAAACCTTGAGCGTTCTGGCCATTTCGGTGGCGCGCTCGGCGCTGTCGTCGATATTGACGCCCAGCACCGTCAACCCAGCCAGCTTGTATTTGGCGTAGAGATCGTCGAGGAGCGGCATTTCCTGGCGACAGGGTCCGCACCAGCTCGCCCAGAAATTGATGAGGACGACTTCGCCGAGATGCTCGGACAGTCGCAGGTTCTCGCCGCCCAGCGAGCGCAAGGCAAAATCCGGCGCCGGCTGATTCTCGATGCCGGCAGCCGACAGCGGCGCCGCAACGATCAGGACCGTGGCGACCAGCAGCGCACGCAGCGCAGCACGGGCACGCAGGACGCGGCCGGGTCGTGCGCTCGCGGACGGTCGTTCATCACGAGTCGGAATCTGATGCAGCATCGATTGGAGTCGCGCCCGGTCACGTCAGGAAAAAGTTGTAGCCCCGCAGACGCTGGACCGCCGGATCGAGAGGACGCCGCAGAAGAAGCGAGTGGAAGACAGGTTTTCCGGACATGGCCTCCGGAAACGCTGGCAACCCCGCTGTCGTAGGAATTCCCTTAGACCGGTGGCTTTGCGTCCCCACCTTTCGGTGAGTTTGCCCATGCGCTCGCAGCCCGCGAAATGTTCGCGGCTGCATTCATGAAAACGCGCAGTTAGGGTGCCAAACGGCCTGCAAATATGTCAACGAACGAAGTGTGATGTCTGCGGCGCAAATCTGCGACGACGTGTGACTCTCCGCACACTTCGCTTCGTTGTCTGTGTCTGCAGACAGCCCCTGCTGTCTGCAATTTCGCCCCTGAATCGACGCGATGCCGATTCAGAGCGGTACGCGCGGCGCGATGTACCCGCTGGTGGACGACGTCGCCTTCCACATTGCGATCGTTTCTGCGCTCGGTTCCTGCTGCGCGATCATTGCCGCCGGCGCGACGATCTCGTTCTTGCCCTGCGCGAAGATGACCGAGCCCGCCACGGCCGAGCCGAGACTGAGAAGCATCGCGGTGCCGATAACTGCAATTCTGGTCTTCATGATGAGGATCTCTCTTGAATCTGATTATTTTTTCGAAAATCAGGCGAGCTGGGCCTGCGGGCGCTTCACATTGACGACGCCGTCGGCCAGCTGCGGACGCGGCATGTGGATCACGCCATCAGCCAGCTGCATCTGCGGACGCGGCATGTGGATCACGCCATCGGCCAGCTGCATCTGCGGACGCTTCACATTGACCACGCCATCCGCCAGCTGCATCTGCGGACGCTTCACGTTGACCACGCCATCAGCCAGCTGCATCTGCGGACGCTTCACGTTGACCACGCCATCGGCCAGCTGCATCTGCGGACGCTTCACGTTGACTACGCCATCAGCCAGCTGCATCTGCGGACGCTTCACATTGACCACGCCATCCGCCAGCTGCATCTGCGGACGCTTCACGTTGACCACGCCATCAGCCAGCTGCATCTGCGG
>NZ_DAINNK010000031.1:0-24888 GCF_036735925.1 Povalibacter sp. | reverse complement strand
GCGGACGCTTCACATTGACCACGCCATCAGCCAGCTGCATCTGCGGACGCTTCACATTGACCACGCCATCAGCCAGCTGCATCTGCGGACGCTTCACGTTGACTACGCCATCGGCCAGTTGCGGAGTCGATGAGTTGAGTACGCTGCCTGCGCAGACGGTAGCGGTAGCAACCAGGGCCGCAGCGACGAGCGATGCACGAATGACGTTACGCATGATGTAAAACCCTCCCGGGGAGACGATGGAATATGTAACCAGGCCGTCCGCGTTCTGTGACGGTTCACCCGGTTAAGCGACGGCCAAACGTGAAAGCCGTCACGCCGCAACCGTCCGTCAGGGTAGATTCGTCAACAATCAGGAGACTTCCGACGCGGTGGCGCGGGAAATCCCCTAAGCGTCAAATCAAGTCAACCTCGGGGACTGTCGTAGTCGGATTACGGGCGCCGGCACACGGTTCGGGAACGGGGTCCGTGACAAAATGGCGCATTGCCCTTTCGGCGGCCACTCCATCTAGAATCAGTTGAATATCCGGGTATTCCCGGATTGGTATCGAGCGGAGCGTCCTTTCTGAGCAACACGATCGCAGCGGCGATTCCCGCGGCCGACCGGCAGCAGGCGGTCACCCGACTCCTGTCGGCGTGGCAGTCGGGGGACGTGCGCGCGCTGGAACGGCTCACTCCGCTCATTTATGAAGAGCTGCGTGAGCGGGCGCGCCGCTACATGAGGAACGAGCGCCCCGGCCATACGCTCCAGGCCACCGCGGTCGTTCACGAAGCCTTCGTGAAGCTGGTTGAAATGAGCGTCCCCTGGCAGGACCGCGCTCACTTCTTCAATGTCGCCGCCCGCCAGATGCGACGCATCCTGGTCGACCATGCCAAGGCGCGGGTCCGGACCAAGCGCGGCGGCCTGTCGACCGCTACCGGCCCGGTAGACGAACTGATCGGCAGCGATCTGGCCGGGTGGCCGATGACGTCCGGGGAAATCGACGTCCTGGAAATCGATGAAGCGCTGCAGCGGCTCGCCATCCACAACCAGCGGCTGGCCGAAATCGTCGAACTGCACTACTTCGGCGGCCTGACCTACCAGGAACTGGCCGAGACGCTGAAGGTCTCCGAAGCCACCATCGACCGCGACCTGCGCCTGGCCAAGGCGTGGATCCTGCGGCAGATCCGTCCCTCGCGTCCGCGCGGCCTGGAAGGTCTATGAGTTCCGAATCAGGGATGATTCCCCCGACATCGAGGCCGGCCGGCAGCACCATCAGCGCACGCTGGGTGCGCCTGCAGGACATTTTCGATGTGGCCAAGGATCTGCCCGTCGCAGATCAGCAGGCGTTCGTGCAGCGCGAAGCCGGCGACGACCGGGAACTGTACGAGGAAGTCATCGACCTCCTCGCCCACGATCCGGGCAGCGGCCGCTCTCCGTTGACCGGCGCCCTCGGCACGGCCATCGAACTGACCACCCGCGACCGCCGACGCGCGCTGATCGGCCGCATCATCGCCAACTACCGCCTCACGAAAGTGATCGGCTACGGCGGCACCGGAACGGTCTACCAGGCCGAACGCGCGGACCGGCAGTATTCCGCCCAGGTGGCCGTCAAGATCATCGAGGCCGGCGCCCTGCCCTATGGCATCGGACAGCGGGTCAAGTCCGAACGCCAGATCCTCGCCAATCTCAATCATCCGAGCATTGCGCGCCTGCTCGACGCCGGCGAGATCGACGACGGCCGTCCGTACATGGTCATGGAATACATCCATGGCCAGCCCGTCGACCGGTTCTGCGATGACCCGGAAGTGCGGCTCGATCTGCGCCGGCGCCTGGAACTGTTCGTCGAAATCTGCTCGGCGGTGCAGTACGCGCACCAGAACCTCGTCGTCCACCGCGACCTGAAGCCCGCGAACATCCTGGTCACGCAGGCCGGGGAACCGAAGCTGCTGGACTTCGGCATCGCCAAGATGCTGGAGGAAAACAAGGCGGACGTGCCCGCGGCCATGACGCGCATCAACGATCGCGTGCTGACGCCGGAATACGCGAGCCCCGAACAGATCCTCGGCCGTACCGTCACCACCGCCAGCGACGTCTATGCGCTCGGCATCGTGCTGTACGAACTGCTCACCGGACTGCGGCCGTACGTCGTGCCGCCGCAGGCCTCGCAACTCGATCTCGAACGGCTCATCTGCCTGACCGATCCGCTGCGCCCGAGCGCGGCCGTTCAGCGCGTCATCGAAGCAAGCGACGTCGTGGACGCCCCTTCCATCGCCGACATCGCCGCGGCCCGGCACCTCACGCCGGAACGCCTGAAGCAGCGCCTGCTCGGCGATCTCGATGCCATCGTCATGCGCGCGCTGCGCAAGGAACCGCAGGCGCGCTATCGCACGGTCGAACAGTTCGCCGAAGACATCCGCCGCTATCTCAATCGCGAACCCGTGCAGGCGCGGCAGGGCAACTGGCTCTACTACTCGCAGCGCTTCGCCCGCCGCAACGCGGTGGCGGTGAGCGCGGCCGGCGTGTTCGTCACGTTCCTGGTGACGTTCGGTATCGTGATGTCGGTCCAGCGCCAGCACATCGCCGAGGAACGCGACCGCGCGACCCAGGAAAGCGAACGCGCGGAACGTGTGTCCAACTTCATGCTCGGCGTCTTCACGGCAGCCGATCCGTTCGAGAACAACGGCAAGCAGGTCACTGCCAACGATCTGCTGCAGCGTGCGGCGGGCGCGATTCAGGGCGAATTGAACGAGCAGCCCGAAGTGCGCGCCCGACTGCTCGAGGCCATCGGCCGCGCCTACCGGCGACAGAGCCAGCCCGAGCGCGCCATCGCGCTGCTCGAAGAGTCGCTGCGCGTACGCCGCCAGGCAGGCATGCCGGAAAACGTACAGACGGGTCAGGTCTTCACTGAACTGGCCATCGCGCTGCGCAACGCCGGCAAGTTCGACGATTCCGACGCCGCATTCCGGACGGCGCTGCGGATCTCCACGGAGAGCGAGGGCGACTCGCTCATGCACGCGCGCCTGCTGGTCGATCTCGGGCGCCTCGAACTGATGAACAGCCACGTCGATCAGGCGCAGAAATACTTCTCCGACGCTCTTGGCATCACGCGCCGGGTGGCCGGCGAAACCAGTGTGGACACCGCGGCCATCCAGCTGGAGATGGCCACCGTGCTGGCGTGGCGCGACGATCTGGATGGAGCAGAGAACGCCGCCCGCGAAAGTCTCGCCATCTATCGCCAGACGGCGGACGAACGGCATCCGGACCGCGTGATGGCGAACATCCGTCTCGCCGACGTGCTGCTGCTCAAGGACCAGGCGAGCGAAGCGGGTCCGCTGTACGAAAGCGCGCTGAGCGCACAGCGCGTCCTCTATGGCAACTACAGCAGCCAGGTCGCCGACTCGCTCGGTTCGCTCGCCCAGGTCCGGCTTGCCGAGAACAAGATGAAGGAAGCGGAAAAACTCACTCGCGAAGCCATCGAAACGAACATCGAGGCCCGCGGCGAGAACTACTACACGAATGGCTACCTGCAGACTTCGCTGGCGCAGATCCTGATGCGACAGGGCCGCTTCAGTGAAGCGGAGGTGCCGGTACGCGAGGCGCTCGATCTGTACGCGCGCACGCTGCCCACCGATCATCAATACGTCGCGGCGGCCGAATACGTGCTCGGCGAAATCCTGCTGTCGACCAACCGGCTGTCGGATGCGGAAGCGACGCTCACGGCCTCCATGAATCGATGGAAACGTTCCGATGCTCCCGCCTGGCGTGCGGCGCGCTCTGCGAGCGCGCTGGGCGAGGCGCTGTATCGGGAAGGACAGACGCGCGAAGCCGAAAAATATCTCGTCATGGGCTACCGGGAACTGACGGCGGACAGCGGCGTGGATACCGCCACTCGCCAGAAGGCGCACGACCGTCTCGCCCGCTTCTATGAAGCGAACGGCCAGTCGCAGAAGATGGAAGCCCTGACGCTGGAACTGCACGGCGCGCAGCCCGCCGGCCCGAAACCCAACCCGAGTCTCAACTAAACAATCCCTCGCGGCGCATTTTCCGGCGCCGCCGCTGAACGAATCCCGATCTGCTAGAGTCTTACGCAGTCAGGCAACTGCGTTGGAACCGCCGTCGTGCGGTCCACGTTTGCGTTCAACGGTTTTCTGTTTCGAGGTATCGACAAGCAATGCGCGCGCACACGTTCTTTGCCCGATGGATGATCCTGGCCGCGGCACTGTTCGCCAGCACCGCGTCGGTCGCGGACGAGCGCCAGGACGCGCGGCTGCTGACCTCCACGCAGGTGATGGAAGAACTGCTGAAGATGCCCGAGCAGAACATTCCCACCTGGCTGATGCAGCGGGCCTATGCCGTCGCGGTCGTGCCGGACGTCATCAAGGTCGGGCTTGGCATCGGCGGCCGCCGCGGCAAGGGCGTGCTGGTCGTGCGTCGCGACAACGGCGCCTGGAGCAACCCCGTCTTCGTCAATCTCACCGGCGGCAGTTTCGGTTTCCAGGTGGGCGTGCAGTCGACCGACGTCGTGCTGGTATTCACCTCGCGCAAGAGCATCGAAGGCATCGTCGGCGGCAAGATCACGCTGGGTGCGGATGCCGCGGTCGCGGCCGGCCCGGTCGGACGCCAGAGTTCGGCCGCCACCGACATCGGACTCACCGCGCAGGTCTATTCGTATTCGCGGTCCAGCGGCCTGTTTGCCGGCGTCGCACTCGACGGCTCGGCCATGACCATCGACAGCCGCTCCAACGAGGCCTTCTACGGACGATCAGGGATTCTCGCGAGCGACATCATCCGCAGCGATGCGCCCGCAGCTCCCGCCGCTGCACAGAATTTCGTTGCCGCCATCGAGCGTTCCGCGGGCTCGCCGGTCGCAAGCACGCAGGCGCCCGCCGGCACCAGCCAGGCGCCCGCCACGACGCAGCACCAGCCTGCGCAGGAAGGGGCGCTCACGACGTATCCGATGGAAGACAGCAGCCCGGGCGCGGAACCGCCGCAGTGATCAGATCACTCCGCGCCTCATCTGATCCAGCTCGATCGATTCGAACAGCGCCTTGAAGTTGCCTTCGCCGAAGCCTTCATTGCCCTTGCGCTGGATGATCTCGAAGAAAATCGGTCCGATCACATTCTGAGTGAAGATCTGCAGCAGGATGCCTTCCTGCCGCGCCGGGTTGCCGTCGATCAGGATGCGACGCCGGCTCAGTTCCTCGAGTTTTTCGCCGTGGCCGGGAACGCGCGCCTCGACGCCCTCGTAATACGTGTCGGGCGTGTCCTGGAACTGCACGCCCTGACCACGCAGCACATCGACGGTCCGGAAGATGTCACTGGTACCGAGCGCGATGTGCTGGATGCCCTCGCCCTGGTACTCGCGCAGGTATTCCTCGATCTGCGACTTGTCGTCCTGCGATTCGTTGATGGGAATGCGGATCTTGCCGCACGGACTGGTCATCGCACGACTGAACAGGCCGGTCTTCTTGCCTTCGATGTCGAAGTAGCGGATCTCGCGGAAGTTGAAAAGGCGCTCGTAGAAGCCGGCCCACTTGTTCATGTTGCCGCGCGCCACATTGTGCGTGAGGTGATCGATGTACGAGAGCCCGGCCGAGGGCGTCGCCGCGGCCGCGGCAACCGGCACGAAATCCACGTCGTAGATCGTGCGTTCGCCGTAGCGATCGACCAGATAGATGAGACTGCCGCCGATGCCTTCGATCGCGGGAATCTGCAGTTCCATCGGACCCACGCGCGTCTCGACCGGTTTCGCACCCAGCTCGACACAGCGCCGAAACGCGAACGATGCATCCTTGACCCGAAACGCCATCGCGCAGGCCGAAGGACCGTGCGCCTGCGCGAAGCGCTGACCGAAGCTGCCGGCTTGCGCATTGATGATGAAGTTGATGTCGCCCTGCCGGTGCAGCGTGACGTCCTTGCTGCGATGACGCGCCGTCGCCGGAAATCCCAGCCGCTCGAACAGCGTGCGCAGCAGTTCGGGGTCGGGCGCGGTGTACTCGACGAACTCGAAACCGTCGGTGCCCATGGGATTGTCGAAAAGCGCGGAGTTCTGTGGCGTGCTCATGACGATGAACCTGGCGGGTGATCCGTCGCAATGCAGCGTCATTGCATACCGCGATGACGCACTGCGAAGATTGCAGGTGCGGTACACGGGTCATATTGCAGCAAGTAGTTACAATTGCAACCATTCGCCATCCACGGGGCACAGCGGGACGTGAACAAGAAGAAAAGCACCGGCAGAGAGCCGGTCGACAGACTGCATCTGGAGCACTTCATTCCCTTCCGGCTGTCGGTGCTGTCCAACGTCGTGAGCATGAACATCGCCCGCGCCTATGCGCGGGAATTCGACCTTTCCATCCCCGAGTGGCGCGTACTCGCCGTGCTGGCCCGTTATCCCGACCTGTCGGCGGTCGAGGTCGCCGAACGCACGGCCATGGACAAGGTCGCGGTGAGCCGCGCCGTGCAGAGCCTGCTGAAAGCGCGACGTCTCGCGCGCACCTACGATCGCGGCGACCGGCGTCGTTCGGTGCTGCGCCTGTCCGCCAGCGGTCGATCTGTATACACGCGCGTCGCGCCGCTGGCGCTGGAATACGAGAAGAAGCTGCTTGCGACGCTCAGTGCGTCGGATCGACAGACGCTCGACCGACTCATCGCACAGTTGCTGACGCGCGCCGAGCAGATGAGCTGACTCGATGCACGCGCCGACCGCGTCACGACGAATCAAACCGCAGCCGACTTGGCTATACTTCGGCGTCGCAACGGATGTCTGGGAGACGACCGGGTGAGAACGGTTGCCGAGTTCCGCGTTCAATACCTTCAGCACCTCGATGCACAGGGCAACACGACTGGCGAACTGCCGGCGTTCGCCGCCGACAGCGACGAACTGTTGAAAATGTACGCCGCGATGCTGCGCGCCCGGACGTTCGATACCAAGGCGATCAATCTGCAGCGCACGGGCAAGCTCGGCACCTATGCGCCCTGCCTCGGCCAGGAAGCGACGCATGTCGGCGTCGGCGCCGCGATGCGGCCGGAGGATTGCCTCGCGATCGTCTACCGTGAAATCGGCACGCTGTTCTGGCGCGGCGTACGCATGACGGACGTGCTGCTGTACTGGGGCGGCGACGAACGCGGCAACGACTTCGGCGGCGCCGCGCACGACTTCGCCTGGTGCGTTCCCATTGCCACGCAGACGCTGCACGCCGCCGGCGCCGCAATGGCATTCAAGATCCGCAAGGAACCGCGCTGTGCTCTCGCCTACATCGGCGACGGCGGCACTTCGGAGGGTTCGTTCTACGAAGCGATCAATCTGGCCGGCGCGAAACAACTGCCCGTCGTCTTCATGGTCGTGAACAACAAGTGGGCGATCTCCGTACCCATCGAAGAACAGACGGCGGCGCAGACGCTGGCGCAGAAGGCGATCGCCGCCGGCATTCCCGGCATCCAGGTCGACGGCAACGATGTCATCGCGGTGCGCGCCGGCGTCGAACAGGCGCTGGCGAAGGCGCGCAGCGGCGGCGGCCCGACAGTGATCGAAGCCATGAGCTACCGTCTCAGCGATCACACGACGGCCGACGACGCGAGTCGCTATCGATCGGAAGCCGAAGTCGCCGCCGCCTGGGAGATCGAACCGATGGCACGGCTGCGCAAGCTGCTCATCGCCCGCGGCGCGCTCGACGAAGCAAGAGAGCAGGCCTTCAAGACCGAGTTCGCGCGCGAAGTGGAAGCCGCGGTGCAGGAATACCTCGCGACGCCGAAGCAGGCGACCGATGCGATGTTCGATTTCCTGTACGCCAATCCGCCGCCTTACCTGGAAGCGCAGAAAGCCATGGCCCGCCGTTACGCCGGCACCGGCCGTCCCTCGCACTAGCGCGATCCGCACATGCCCAAGATAACGATGATCGAAGCCATCGCGATGGCACAGGCGTGGGAGCTGGAACATGACCCGAGCGTGGTCGTGCTCGGCGAGGACGTCGGCCGCAGCGGCGGCGTGTTTCGCGCCACTGCCGGGCTGCAGGAACGTTTCGGCGCCGAGCGCGTGCAGGACACGCCGCTCGCGGAAAACATGATCGCCGGCATGTGCGTCGGCATGGCGGCGCAGGGCATGAAGCCGGTTGCCGAAATCCAGTTCATGGGTTTTCTGTATCCGGCCATCGACCAGATCGTGAATCACATGAGCCGCATGCGGCATCGCACCCGCGGCCGCCTGAGCTGCCCCGTCGTCATGCGCATGCCGCACGGCGGCGGCATCCATGCGCCGGAACATCATTCCGAAGCAGTCGAATCCATGATCGCGCACGTGCCGGGCATCCGCGTCGTCTGTCCTTCTTCGCCCGCGCGCGCCTACGGCCTGCTGCTGGCGTCGATCCGCGATCCCGATCCGGTGCTGTTCCTCGAACCCACGCGCATCTATCGCTACGTCAAACAGGACATCGCCGACGACGGCGAGGCCTTGCCGCTCGATACCTGCTACGTGCTGCGCGAAGGCGAGGATGTGACGATCGTGACCTGGGGTGCGATGACGGTCGAAGTGCTGCAGGCAGCCGAGCAGCTCGCGGCGCAGGGCATCGGCGCCGAAGTGATCGATCTTGCAACGATCAGCCCGATCGATTCGGCCACGATTCTCGAATCCGTGGCGCGCACCGGCCGGCTCGTCATCGTGCACGAAGCCGCGCGCAACTGCGCCATCGGCGCCGAGATCGCCGCCATCGTGGCAGAAGAAGGCCTGTTCGATCTGGTGGCACCGATCAAGCGCGTCACCGGCTACGACACCGTGATGCCGCTGTATCGTCTCGAGAACGAATTCATTCCGAGCATTCCGCGCATCGTCGATGCCGTGAAGGCGACGCTGGAGTCTCAATGACAATGCGGGCAACCACATTCAATCTGCCGGATCTCGGCGAAGGGCTGCCGGAAGCCGAGATCGTGTCGTGGCATGTTCGCGAGGGCGACACGCTGCTGGTCGATCAGCCGCTGCTCTCCGTCGAAACCGCGAAGGCCGTCGTCGAAGTGCCGAGCCCCTATGCAGGCAAGGTCGTGCGCCTGCACGCTGAACCCGGCGATACCGTGCAGACCGGCAGGCCGCTGGTGGATTTCGAACTCGCAACTTCCGATTCCGGCCAGCAACCCGTCGCCAGCAGCCAGTCGCCCGGCGGCGGTTCCGCCGCCGAAGGCATGGTCGTCGGCCACATGGCCGCCAGCGACAAGGAATTCGTCGACAACGCCATCATCCGTCGCGCGCAGCGTTCGACGGGCCGACGCGTTCGGGCCGCGCCCGCCGTGCGCATGCTCGCAAAGCGTCTGAACGTCGACCTGAACACCTGTCGCGCCACCGGACGTCATGGACTCGTCAGCGTCGACGACGTGCTGGCGCGCGCCAACGTCGGCGGCACTGCTGGCGGCTCGCCTGCAGTCGCCGGGCTCACCGATGCGGATCGTCTGCGCGGACCGCGCAAGGCCATGTCGGCCAGCATGTCGCTGTCGCGCGATCAGGTGGCGATGTGCACGATCTTCGACGACGCCGACATCGAGGCATGGCATGGCCGCGCCGACATCACGGCCCGCGTGATCCGCGCCATCGTTGCCGGCGTGCGCGCCGAACCGGGACTCAACGCCCTGTTCGATCCGACCGGACCTGCGCGACGGATCATGGATCAGGTGCATCTCGCCATCGCCGTCGATACCGGCGAAGGCCTGATCGTGCCGGTGCTGCGTGACGTCGGCTCGCAATCGCCCGAGCAGCTGCGCAGCGCGCTCAACGAACTGAAGGAACGCACCCGCAATCGCACGGTGACGCCGGAGCAGATGCGCGACTACACCTTCACGCTGTCCAACTTCGGCACGCTCGCGGGCCGCTACGCCACGCCGCTGGTGGTGCCGCCGACCGTCGCGATCCTCGGCTCCGGCCGCCTGCAACGCGATGTCGTGGCGGGCAGGACCGCTCCCGAGATCCATACGCGCCTGCCGCTGTCCCTGACTTTCGATCATCGCTGCATTACCGGCGGCGAAGCCTGCCGGTTTCTCGGCGCGGTCATCGCGGATCTTGCCCAGCAGACATGACGGCGAATCGGCTTCAGGCGATCTGCCGAAGCTCCAGTGCACGGATGCGAGGGTGACTACGAATTGCGATCGGGTCCATCCTCACCTACACACGTCCCATCACCCAAGACGTACCCATCCATGCACGGCACCATTCCTGCAGCTCGCAAGAAGCTCATCGAACAGATCGCCGCGGCCGCACGTCGCGCACGGAAGCGCAGCGATGGCGTAGAAGCGGCCAGCTTCATCCGCCAGTACTACCGCGGCGTCGCCGAAGAGGACATGGCGGCGTATCCGCGTGCCGACCTCGCAGCCCTCGCGCTCGGACAGATGCGCTTCGCCGCCACGCGCAAACGCGGCCGGGCGGCGGTCCGCGTCTTCAACTGCGATCCGGCCCGCGATGGCTGGACGACGACCCACACCATCGTGGAAGTCGTGGTCGAAGACATGCCGTTCCTGGTCGACTCGATCGGCATGGTGCTGAGCCAGGCGGGGCTCACCATCCAGCTGATGGTGCATCCGATCATCCGCGTCAGCCGCGATGCAACGGGTCGGCTGCGCGAAGTCGACGACGGCAGTGCCGCCGCCGGCAAGTTCCGGGCGGAATCCTGGCAGCACATCGAGATCGAACACATCGGCGATCCGCAACGGCTGCAGCAGCTCGAACAGAAGATCCTGCGCGTGATCGACGACGTGCGCTTCGCCGTCGAGGACTGGCCGGCCATGAAACAGCGCGCCATTGCGATTGCGCAGGACATCGCCGCCCGTTCGACGGCGGCACCGGCGAACGAGGCACGCGAGGTCGCGGCGCTGCTGGAATGGATGGAAGCGAATCACTTCACCTTCCTCGGCTATCGCGAATACCGGCTGCAGCGCGGCCGCGCGGAAGATCTGCTCGTACCGGTTGCCGAATCGGGCCTCGGCATTCTGCGTCAGCGACGCGGCCAGCACCTGGAGCCGACGCGACTCACTGGCGAGGCTCGCGATCATGCGCGCGAGGCCGACCTGCTGATCATCACCAAGGCCAACTCCGTCTCGACGGTGCATCGCGCAACGTACCTCGACTACGTCGGCATCAAGACGTTCGACAAGGCGGGACGGGTCACGGGCGAACGCCGCTTCCTCGGCCTGTTCACCTCCGGCGTCTACAGCCGCAGCCCGCGCGAGATTCCGCTGCTGCGTCACAAGATCGAACGCGTCGTCGACCTCTTCGGCCTCGATCCGGCGAGCCACGACGGCAAGGCCGTCATGCACGTGCTCGAAACCTATCCGCGCGACGAGCTGTTCCAGGCCAGCGTCGCCGACCTGATCCGCATCGTGCGCGGCATCGTGAATCTCTACGAACGTCACCGCGTGCGCGTGTTCATGCGTCGCGACACGTTCGACCGCTTCTACTCAGGCATGATTTTCGTGCCGCGCGACCGCTACAACACGCAGGTACGCAACCGCATCGAAGCGCTGGTGCGCGAACGCCTCAAGGCCACCGCCATCGAGTCGCAGGTGCAGCTCTCCGAATCGGCACTGGCGCGGGTTCACATGATCGTGCGCCTGCCGGCCGACGGCGGCCCGCGCATCGATGTCGATGCGCTCGAACAGCAGATCGCCGAGACCGTACGCACCTGGGACGACCGGCTGCGCGAAGCACTGGCACAGACGCATGGTGAAGTCGAAGGCTATGCGCTCGCCGATCGGCTAGCCGGTGCCTTCCCGGCCGCCTATGCGGAAGACGTACCCGCAGAAACCGCCGTGGCCGACGTCGCGCAGATCGATGAAGTGCTGCGCCATCCCGACCGCATCGTCATGCGACTCGTGCGCGGCGAGGCCAACGCCGTTCATCTGCGATTGCTGCGCACCGCATCGCCGATCCCGCTGTCGCGGGCATTGCCGATTCTGGAAAACCTCGGCTTCACCGTGCTGAGCGAGCGTCCGTACAGCATCGCACCGCCACACGCGACCGGACCGAGCCGCGAAATCTGGCTGCAGGACTTCGAGATGCAGCGACGCGACGGCGGCAAGACCGACCCGGCGCAGCTCGAAGCGCGCTTCACGCAGGCGTTCATCGCCACCTGGAGCGACCGCGCCGAGAACGACGGCTTCAACCGGCTCATCGTCGCTGCAGGACTCACCTGGCGACAGGCGATGGTGCTGCGTGCGTACTGCCGGTTCCTGCTGCAGGCAGGCACCGCGTTCAGTCAGTCATACATGGAACAGGTGCTGGTCTCGAACGCGGGGATCACCGCCACGCTGTCGGCGATCTTCGAGACCCAGTTCGATCCCAGGCATTCGTCCCAGCACCGCAAGGCTGATCTCGCGCGCCTGCAGAAGCAGCTGGGCAGGCAGCTCGACAAGGTCACGAGCCTCGACGAAGACCGCATCCTGCGGCGCTTCGCGAGCGCCATGTCGGCGACCCTGCGCACCAACTACTACCAGACCGACGCGGCGCATCCGCATCCTGACGGCAGCATCGACAAGAGCTACCTGTCGCTGAAACTGGATTCGCGCAACATCGCCGACCTGCCGCAGCCGCGGCCGGCGTTCGAGATCTTCGTGTATTCGCCGCGTGTCGAGGGCGTGCACCTGCGCATGGGCGCGGTGGCGCGCGGCGGCATCCGCTGGTCCGACCGGCGCGAGGATTTCCGCACCGAAGTGCTGGGCCTGATGAAGGCACAGAACGTCAAGAACACGCTGATCGTGCCGGTCGGCGCCAAGGGCGGCTTCGTTCCCAAACGGCTGCCGCAGAACGCGAGCCGCGAGGATACGCAGCGCGAAGGCGTCGAGTGCTATCGCACGTTCATTCGCGCCCTGCTCGATGTCACCGACAACATCGTCGACGGCAAGGTCGTGCCGCCGCCGCAGGTGGTGCGTCGCGACGCTGACGACACCTACCTCGTCGTCGCCGCCGACAAGGGCACGGCGACGTTCTCCGACATCGCCAACCGCATCTCTGCCGAATACGGCTTCTGGCTGGGCGATGCCTTCGCCTCCGGCGGTTCCGCCGGCTACGACCACAAGAAGATGGGCATCACCGCGCGCGGCGCGTGGGAATGCGTCAAGCGCCACTTCCGCGAACTCGGCGTCGACACGCAGACGCAGGACTTCACGGTCGCCGGCATCGGCGACATGGCTGGCGACGTGTTCGGCAACGGCATGCTGCTGTCGCGACACATCCGTCTGGTGGCCGCGTTCAATCACCAGCACATCTTCCTCGACCCGAGCCCGGATGCGGCGAAATCCTTCCTCGAACGCAAGCGCCTGTTCGAACTGCCGCGTTCGACCTGGGAAGACTACGACCGCAAGCTGCTGTCCGCCGGCGGCGGCATCCATCCGCGCAGCGCCAAGTCGATCCGCATTTCCGCGCAGGCTCAGGCGCTACTCGGCCTCGATCGCGATACGTTCACGCCGCAGGAGCTCATCCGCGCGATCCTGTGCATGCCGGTGGATCTGCTCTGGAACGGCGGCATCGGCACCTATGTGAAAGCCACGGAGGAAACCAACCTGGACGTCGGCGACCGCGCCAACGATGCGGTACGCGTCAATGGTCGCGACCTGCGCTGCAAAGTTCTCGGCGAAGGCGGCAACCTCGGCGTATCGCAGCGCGGCCGCATCGAATACGCACTGAACGGCGGCCGGCTGAACACGGACTTCGTCGACAACTCGGCCGGCGTCGATTGCTCGGACCATGAAGTCAACATCAAGATCCTGCTCAACTCGCTGCCGAAGCGCGCCGGCCTCACGCTGGCAAAGCGCAACAAGCTGCTGGCCTCGATGACCGAAGAAGTCGCCGAACTGGTGCTGCGCGACAACTATCTGCAGAGCCAGGCCCTGTCGATGCTCGAAGCCCGCGCGGTGAAGGATCTGCTCGAACACGTACACACGATCCGTTCGCTGGAACTCGCCGGCCTGCTGGATCGCTCGCTCGAATTCCTGCCGACCGGCGAAGAAATCGAAGAACGACGCAAGGCCGGTCGCGGCCTGACGCGACCGGAACTCGCCATCCTGCTGGCGTACGCGAAGATGGCGCTGTACACGCTGCTGGTCGATTCCGACGTCCCCGAAGATCCCTATCTCGGCCTGGAACTGGAGCGCTACTTCCCCGCGAAAATGCAGCAGCGGCTCGGCCGCTACTTCCGCCAGCATCGCCTGCGCCGCGAGATCATCGCCACGGCCACCACCAACAGCATGGTCAACCGCATGGGTGCGTCGTTCGCGCGTCGTACGCAGGAAGATACCGGTGCGAGCGCGGCGACCGTGGTCCGCGCCTACGCGATCGCGCGCGAGGCCTTCGGCATGCGCTCGACCTGGAGTGCGGTCGAATCGCTCGATGCGAAGGTCGACGCGCGCACCCAGTACGAGATGATGTTCGAGACCACGCGACTGCTGCGCTTCTGCACCTACTGGCTGATCCATCGTCACGCCGGCGCGTTGCAGATCGAACAGCAGGTCGGTCGTCTGCGCACGGGACTGACCCGGCTGGATGCGGCGTTGCCGCGCGTGCTGTCCGGATCGGACCTGCAGGGCTTCCAGACCCGGCACGAGGCGTATCGGGCCGCGAAGGTTCCGGAGACACTGAGCAAGCGCATGGCGAGCCTCGCGGCACTGCGCTCCGGCCCCGATCTCGTCGACATCTCGGAACACACCGGCGTCGCCATCGAAGCCGCCGCCGCCGTGTATTTCCATCTCGGCACGGCCCTGTCGCTCGACTGGATACGAGAACAGATCGAATCGCTCGGCGTCGAAGGCCACTGGCAGGCGGTGGCGCGCTCGACCCTGCGCGACAACATCTACGACCTGCAGCGCAAGCTGTGCCTGCAGGTGCTCGGCAAGTCGCGAACCGCTTCGCCGGCGACGGTCGATGCCTGGCTGGCGAAGAAGGCCGGCCCGATCGCGCACGTCCGCCAGACCATCAACGACATGCGTTCGCTGCCGCAGATGGACTTCGCGACGCTGTCGGTAGCGCTGCAGGCGGTGCGGGCGATGGCGGAGTGAAGGACGGCCGCAAAAGACCGCATAGAAGATCGGATTCGGCCCAGGACTCAATGGTACTGACTTGAGGATTTGCTCTGCCTGTGGGGCCGGCTTCAGCCGGCCTGAAAACAGTCAGGCCAAAGCCTGACCTACACAAAGAAGCCGGTCTTTGCGGCCCTCCGCCTCCGCTTCAGTCTTCGCCCGTGCGTCTGCTATAAAGCCCTCCCCCTGACCTGCGACACTCCCGAACATGCCCGGCAAACTCATCCTCGTCCGTCACGGACAAAGCATCTGGAATCTCGAAAACCTGTTCACCGGCTGGGTCGACGTCGACCTGACGGAGCAGGGCCGCAACGAGGCACGCGAAGCCGGCCGGCTGTTGAAGGCGGAAGGCTTCGAGTTCGATCTGGTCTTCACGTCCGTGCTGAAGCGCGCGATCCGCACCCTGTGGATCGTGCTCGATGAAATGGACCTGATGTGGCTGCCCGTCGAGCGCAGCTGGCGCCTGAACGAGCGCCACTACGGTGCGCTGCAGGGTCTCGACAAGGCGCAGACCGTCGAGAAGCACGGCGCCGATCAGGTGAAGATCTGGCGCCGCAGCTACGACATTCCGCCGCCGCCGCTGTCGCTCGACGACCAGCGTCATCCGCGCTTCGAACGTCGCTATGCCGCGCTCAAACCGGAAGAACTCCCGGCCACCGAATCGCTGAAGACCACGCTCGATCGCGTGCTGCCCTACTGGACCAGCCGCATCGCGCCGGAACTGAAAGCGGGCCGCAACGTGCTGATCGTCGCGCACGGCAACAGCCTGCGTGCGCTGGTGAAGATGCTCGATGGCATGTCGAACGAAGACATCGTCGAGTTCAACATCCCCACCGGCGTGCCGATCCACTACGAGCTCGACGACCACCTCAAGCCGATCTCGCGCCGTTTCCTCGGCGATCCCGAGGCGATCAAGGCGGCGGCTGAGGCCGTTGCCCGGCAGACGGAAGGGAAGAAGAAATAGCCGCAAAAAGGCGCAAAGAACGCAAGGAGATGAAGACATCTCTATCTTGAACTTTGAGTCCTTTGCGCCTTTTTGCGGCCAATCCTCCTCAGTCTTCGGTCTCCCTGACCGCCATCCACAACTCGCGGATGTAGTCGAACAGCCAGCAACACAGCTCCAGCCGGTGCCAGGCTTGAGGACTGGGTTCGACCAGGTAGCCACCCAGCAGATGTTCGCGCTGGGCCTTCGAATAGCGGTGATAGACACAGATCGCGGCGAGATCGAACAGGCGCTCGCCGACGCCGGCATATTCCCAATCGATCAATCGCAGCGCGCCGTCGTCGACGATGTTCAGGGCATGAATATCGTTGTGACACAGGCGCGGCTCGGGTTCCGCAGCCAGAAAGGCGGTGATCTGTCCGGCCCGCTGACGCAATGAAGCGTCGGTCGGTCGTCCGTGACGTTCGAGCGTCTGCGCATAGCCGCGAATGACATTCGCGAGATCGACAGACTGGATCCCGCGCGGCGGCAACAAGCCGTGCAGCCGACGCAGCAGCAGCGCGACGCGGTCGATGTTTGCGGAGTCTGTTGCCTGCGCGTCAGTCCAGGTGGCACCCGCATAGCGCGTGACCAGCAGATGTCGGTCCGGATCGCAGCAGATGACTTCGGGGCCGATGCCAGCCCGCGCGACGGCTTCCAGTATTCGCGCCTCGCTGCGCCGGTTGATCTGCAGCGATTCTTCTGAGGCGTTGCTGCGACGGACAACGAAGACCCCCGCCTCGCTGCTTACCAGCCAGCTGTCGTTGGTGAGTCCATGCTTGATGCGCTCGACGCTGTCGATGCGTCCGAGGTCGATCCCTGACAGTGCGTCGCGAAGGTCAGGTTGCGACATGCGCCATCGCACCCTCTCCGTCGGCCGCGCGTTGCGCCGCCAGATCGCGGCGCCAGACGAAGTAGCCGCGCACTACGATGCCGACATAGACGGCGGAAAGCAGCGCGAATCCCAGCAAGCCCTGCGCGTAGCACAGCCAGATCGCGACGCCGTCCACCACGATCCAGTACAGCCAGTTCTCGATCACACGCCGCGCCACCATCCAGGTGGTGATGACGCTGCCCCAGGTGACGAAGGAATCGACATAGGGCAGCGCGGCGTCGGTGTACTTCGCCAGCAGCCAGCCGTTCACCACCGTGGCCGCAGCGACCGCCGCTGCCGCCATCACATGCTGCTGCGGCGTCCAGACGCGGATGCGCACCTCACCGGCTTGGGTTCGTCCCCTGCGCCACTCGATGAACCCCACCACGGCCATCACGAGGTAGAACACCTGCAGCGTCGCCTGCATGTACAGATTGACGCGCGCGAACAGCACCAGCGAAATCGCCGTGCCGATGAAGGCACACAGCCAGCACAGCAGATTGCGCTTCACCGCCAGCAGCAGGTACGCGAGTCCGAGCGCGACCGCGATGGCCTCCCACGGACTCATGGCCGCAAACTGTTCGAGCAATGCCTTCAAGGCGCTTCTCCGCCGATCACTTTCATGACGAACACCTTGCGACCGGCTTCGGCGAAGGTGATCGCCGTCTCCTTCGCCAGGATCTCGAACACGCGCGCATGTTCGCCGGCGATCTGGGTACTGAGCGCATTGGTCGTCACCTGCAGTTCCGGATAGGTGTTGAGACGCTCGATGAACGCCTTGATGGGCGGGATGTAGTCGGCGTCGAGCGGATAGAGGCTGATGTCGATGGCGGTACGCATGAGAAGAAGCGCCTCCGGCGCGGGTGGGAGTTGGGCTACTGGCTACTGGCTACTGGCTACTGGCCAGAACGCGGTGCTGCTCAACGCAGCGACCACAGGACGTTCACGCCCACCTGCCGCGGCTCTCCGAGCTGGATGTAACGCTTGTCCCCGAAGTCCGGCGGCTCGTTGCCGAAGTAGAAGCCGCGGACCGCGTAGTCCTCGTCGAACACGTTGCGTGCCCACAGATGCACGCTCCAGCGCTCGGCCTCGTAGCCGGCCTTCAGGTTCACGAGCGAATAGGCGGCGGCGCGCTGGTCGTTGGGCGGGACGTCGAAATAGAAATCGTCGATGGCCGAGAAGTCCGCGCGCGCCATCCAGCCGAGCGGCGAACGCCAGGTGGCATTCAGCGACAGCGAGTACTCCGGCGCATGCGCCTGGTCGCGATCGCTGAGATCGATGCCCTCGGGGCGATAGCCGGAGTAGCGCGTGTGCAGCAGGCCCAGCGAGCCGCCGAATTCGAGCTGTGATGTCGCGCGCCAGCGCGCGCTCATCTCGACGCCGAGGTTGCGACCGCCCGAGGCATTGTCGGTGATGAAGAGATAGCTGTTCGGATCGCCGATCGGATCGAGCTGGATGCCCGTCGATACCTGCATGTCCTCGCGGCGCATGTAGAACGCGGTGATGTCCGCGTACAGGCGACGTTCAAACCATTCGCCCTTGGCGCCGACATCGAAACTCCACAGATACTCGGGCTCGAAGCGTTCCTTGAGTGCGGCCGCGCGGCCGAGATTGAAGCCGCCAGCCTTGTAGCCACGGGAGACGGTGGCGAACAGGCGCGCGTTGTCGCTGGCGTCGAAGTGCAGCGTCGCCTGCCCGCCCCACATTTCATCCTTCTCGCTCGTGTCGGTGACGCGCGGCTCACCGTCCTGGATGCCGTTGTCGCGATATTTCGCATCGCGCTGTTCGCCGCGCAGGCCGAGCGACCAGCCCCAGCGCTCGTTCAATGCGCCATCGAGCTGACCGAAGAGGGCGATGTTGGTGGCGTCGTAGTGGGTGCGCAGGCTGTCGTCCGCCGAGCCGGAGTATTCCGGGTAGAACGGATCGATGTATTCGCCAACGCTCACTTCGTCGATGCGCTCTTCGGTGTCGAGCGTGTAGGCGCCGACCAGCCAGGCCAGCCCTTGCTTCGAATCGGGCGAGGCCAGCCGTACTTCGAGACTGCGCGCGCGCCGCTCGCTGTTCGCTTCATAGAAATAGTCGTACGTGTACGGCGCCCAGGCGTCGGCGTTGCCCCAGTCGCCATCGAAGCTGTATTCGCCTTTCGAATCCGACAATGCCGCGATCACGGTGAGCGAGCCGAGCGAACCGGCCGCGGTTTCGATCCGCAGCGAACCGCCGTCGGCCTTCTGCGCATCCTTGCCGGGACGATCCGCCAGCGAGGTGCGCGAGTTGTCGATCGACCAGGCGTCATAGCCATTGTCGAGATCGGCATGCAGCCAGGCGAGGTCGACGGTCGTCGACTCCGACGGCCGCCAGCGCCACTTGGCGCGCGCCGTGAGCTCATCGCGATCGTTGGTGTCGTCGCGATTCAGATAAGTATCGTCGCGGAATCCGTCGCTGCGATAGCGCTGCACGCCGACGCGCCAGGAGGAATCCAGCGATTCGACCGGCCCGGTGGCCACCGCGCCGATGGAGGACGTGCCGTAGTCGCCGACCGAAGCTGCGGTAGAGAAATCGAATTCATCGCGCGGATCGGCGCTGCGCATGACGATGAGTCCGGCCAGCGCATTCGCGCCATAACGCATGCCCTGCGGGCCGCGCAGCACTTCGACGCGATCGACATCGAACAGCGTCGCGGCCATGCCGATGCCGCTGAAGTCGATGTCGTCGATGAGAAAACCCACGGACGGATTCGGCGCACCCTCGTACTGCTCGCGCTCGCCGATGCCGCGCAGCTGGAAGTAGCGCGGGCGCGACGTACCGCCGGCCCAGTGCAGATTCGGCACGCTGGCGAGCACGTCTTCGAAATGCTGCTGCCCCGCATCGCGCAGCGTCACCGCATCCAGCACCGTAACGCTGACCGGCGCTTCGATCAGCGACTGCCGGCGCAGGGTCGAGGTCACGATCACCTCTTCCAGCACATCCTGTTCGGCAGCGGAAACCATGTCGGCGAGAATCGCCGACCCCAGCAGACACAACACAGACGCACGCATGCTCAGATCCTCGCAAAGACGATCCGGCGAACGACGCAGAAGCAGCGGACGGAAAAGCGCTGACACGCTTGCGCGATGTGTTCGACACACATCGCGAGACCTGCTCCCTACGCCGGTATTAACCGGATCAGGTTCAACGGGTCCGCCGATGAGCGAAGAACTTCGCGGTCCGGCATCTCAGGCCCAAGTCAGGGCCACCCCAAGGCGGCGGCGATTGTAGCGTGATCGCTGGCCGCTGGCGACTGGCTGCTGGCGACTGGCCAGATCACAGAGGCGTCTTCTCGTTCTGGCCAGTCGCCAGTAGCCAGCAGCCAGTCGCCGCTCCGCCGCTTGCTCTTTTGCCCCCCTTCCGCCATAAGAACAGCGGGGATTTCCACTCGCACGAGGCTGCATTTCATATGGCGAACCGCCGCTGCCGGCTGTTTCATGTCGACGCGTTTACGCGTCAGCGTTTCTGCGGCAATCCCGCCATCGTGGTGCTGGACGGCGATCATCTGTCCGAACAGGAAATGCAGACCATCGCCACCGAAGTGAACTGCGAAACCGGCTTCGTGCTCGAAGCGGAAAGCGGCGATCACGACATGCAGGTGCGCTACTTCACGCCGCGGCATCCGGCATCGTTCGTCGGCCACGTCACGATTGCGGCCCAGTACGTTCGCGCCAAAGTCGACGGCAAACCCACCGGCAAACTGCGGCAGCGGACCGGCGCCGGCATCGTCGAAGTCGAAGTCACGGAAGTCGACAACGACCTGCGCGTCGCCATTACCCAGAATCCGCCTTCGCTCGGTCCGACCATTCCCGACCATCACCGCCGCCAGGTGCTCGATGCCCTCGGCATTTCCAGCCCCAGCCTGCACAACGACTGTCCGCTGCAGATCATGACGAAGGGCACGTCGCGACTGCTCATCGGCCTGCGCTCGCCGGACCTGCTGAATTCGCTCAAACCCGATTTCGAAGAACTCACGCGTCTCACGCCGCACGTCGGCGCGGAAGGCTACTTCGTGTTTGCACTCAACGAGCGGGGCGACGGCACGGAGTCGCGCATGTTCTGTCCCGCCCTCGGCATTCCTGAAGATCCGGTGAGCGGCAACGCGCACGGCATGCTCGGCGTGTACCTCGTCAACCACGGGCTGCTGCAACCGCAGGAAGGTCGCGTCGTATTCGAAGGCAGGCAGGGCCAGTGGGTGCGTCGCCCCGGCTCCGTGCGGGTGGAAGTCGAGTCGTCGGGCAAGGTGGCGCAGAGCGTGCGCATCACCGGCGATGCGGTGATCCTGTATGAGGCGGAAGTGCAGGTGTAAGGCTCTTTGGTCTTCCTGTGGGTCAGGCTTCAGCCTGACTCCTCAGAAGGCCGGCTAAAGCCGGCCCCACAGGAAGAACCATCAACCGAAGCTGACTTTTCCACCCTTCCCTATCCTCAACACCCCGCTCACCGCCGGCACGATGTCCTCCGCGTCGTGCACGGCCATCACGATCTGCGTCCCCGCTTCGGCGAGTCGCTGAATCGTGTCGAGGATCTGTTCGCGCATCTCGCCGTCGAGCCCGGTGCACGGTTCGTCCAGCAGCAGCAATTCGGGTTCGTTGATCATGGCGCGGGCGAACAGCGCGCGGCGCAGCTGGCCGTAGGACACCTGCCGCGGGCCGCGCTGACGCAGCGATTCGAGTCCGAAGAATTTCAGCCAGCGGGTGGCCGCCGTGCGATCCGCACGCGTCGCAGGCTCATTGAGGCCAATGCTCGAATAGCGCCCCGAAATGACGATCTCCTCGATCGATTTCGCGGCGAAGTAGTTCGCCTGCAGTTCCGGCGACACCCAGCTGACGCGGCGCTTCCAGTCTTCTATCCGCGTGCCGCGCGACATGCCGTCGCGCTCGATGCTGCCGCCGAGCGCCGGATGCAGGTCGCCATAGATCATGCTGAGCAGCGTCGATTTGCCGGAGCCGTTGGCGCCGAGCACCGCCCAGTTCTCGCCGCGATGCAGCGTCCAGTCGAGGTTGCGGATGACGGGGCGGTAGTCGCGGTAGATGGTGGCGTGGGTGATGCGGACGAGCCATGGCGAAGAAACTCCCTCCCTGCCCTCTCCCCTCGCTGGGGGATTCCGCCGCGCTTCCGCGCGCCTCCTCCCCGCAAGCGGGGGAGGGGGAAGAGGTTTAGTCCTTCGACTCTTTCTTGTCCCCTCCTCCGCTTGCGGGGGAGGGTTAGGGTGGGGGCGTCTCGCCACCGCTTCCGCACTCACGATCCGTCCCGCCGCAATCCGCGCCACATGCGTCAGATTCTTCGGCAACTCCTGCGGCCGATGCGACGTGATCACCCACTCATGCCCGCCGCGCGGCTGTTCCAGCGCACGCTTCAATCTTTCCTTCGCCCGCGCATCAAGCCCGTTGAACACCTCATCGAGCAGCAACACGCGCGCCGGCGATGCAAACGCGCGCGCGACCAGCGTCAGTCGCCGCTGTCCATACGACAGCGACAGGATGTGACGATTGCGCAGCCCCCACAGACTGAAGCGTCGCAGGATGCGATCGACTTTCTCGCGCTGCGCGCGCGTCGGCCGCGACAGCGGAATGTCTTCGTCGAACAGCCCGGTCGTCACGACCTGCGTGACCGTCAGATTCCAGCCGTATCGGACGTACTTGTCCTGCCGCTCCGGCCCGACGTACGCGATCAGTTCCTTGCTGCCCGCGGGCTCGCGACTTGCTGCGCCATCGAGCCGATAGATGCGCCGCTCGCGACCAGTCGGCGTCGGCCAGAGATCACCGCGCAGCATCTTCAGCAGCATCGACTTGCCGGCGCCGTTCGGCCCCAGCAACGCCCAGCGCTCACCGCGACGCAGCGCGAAGCTCACGTCGTCGAGTACGGGATGATCGTCGAGGATCAGGGAACAGTTCGACAGTTCGATCAGGGGGGCGGTTGTTTTCGTCACGAGACAAGACCGGAAAGGAGTAACCGCAAAGAACGCATAGAACGCAAAACGGAAAGAAGCAGGTACACAAAAGAGCACACAGAAACACAAAAGTGATTTTTCTGAAGAAGGCTTTTGTGCTTTTTATGTGCTCCTTTGTGTACCTGCTTCTCTTTGCGTTCTATGCGTTCTTTGCGGTTACTCCTACTTCCGAAACCCGCCAGCCGCCAGAATCTCCCCCGCTCACGACGCCGTCCTCTTCGAGCTTCAGCAGATGCGCCAGCAGCGATGACTTCGCCAGCACGTGCAGGCGCGGGTCGACGTCGTCGTAGACGCGGACGACCAGCGCGTCGAGATCGGCGCTCTGCAGTTGCGCGAGGCGCTCGAGAACTTTCGCTTCGCGCTGCTGCCTGTGCCCGATGATGCGTTCGATCTCCGCCTGTGCATCCTCGATCGTGAGGCCGTGACCGGGTGCGATGCGTGTGGCCGGTTCCTGCTGCAGCCGCCGCAGCGAACGCAGGTAGTCGCCCATGCTGCCGTCGGGCGGCGCGATGACGACGGTCGAGCCCTGCATCAGGTGATCGCCGGTGAACAGCAGGCCCGTGCCTTCCAGCAGGTAGCACAGATGATTCGATGCATGTCCCGGCGTGTGCAGGGCGCGCAGGCGCAGGCCGTCGATGTCGATCTCGTCGCCGTCGACGAGCGTGCGGTCGGGCTGGAATGTCAGGTCCTGCCGGCCATCACCGGGCGGCGCGCGGCCCAGCAGCTCCGCACCCGTGGCTTCCGCAATCACCACGGCAGCGGGCGAATGATCGCGATGCGTGTGGGTGACGAGCACGGCGGCCACCTGGTTGCGGGTTTCCCTGAGGATGCGCTCGACGTGCGCGGCTTCGTCCGGGCCCGGATCGATGACGACGCAGCGCTCGCGGCCCACGAGATAGGTGTTGGTGCCGGGGCCCGTCATGTAGCTCGCGTTGTTGGCGACGAGCCGGCGAACTCCCGGAGCGATCTCGTCGAGTTGCCCAGAGACCAGTGATGGCATGGCCCGGATCCGTCATGAACAAAGGACGCTGAGCATACTGATAGAGCCCAGTTCGATGCCATCGGTCGGGAAGGAAACCTGCGCATCGGTTCCGCCGGCGCCGAGCACGTACAGCAGCGGCAGGTAGTGTTCCGGCGTCGGCACCGACAGACGCGCCGCCTCGCCGGACTGCTCGTAGTCGATCGCGGCCCGATGATCGCCGCGCGCCAGCGCCTCGCGCAGCGTGTCGTTGAACTGCGTGGCCCAGGGATATCCGCTGCCGCTCGCATTCCAGTCGAGACGACGCAGGTTGTGAACGACGTTGCCGCTGCCGAGGATCAGGACACCTTCGTCGCGCAGCGGCGCCAGGCGTTCGCCGAGCCGGTAGTGGAATTCCGGCGACTGGCGCGCATCGATGCTCAGCTGCAGCACGGGAATCTGCGCCTGCGGATACACATGCACGAGCACCGACCAGGTGCCGTGATCCAGGCCCCATTGCCCGTCCGCCGCGACCGGCAGCGGCCGTAGCACGTCCTGCACGCGTCGCGCGATCTCCGGACTGCCGGGCGCGGGATAGTTCTGCGCAAACAGTTCGGGCGGGAAGCCGTAGAAATCGTGGATGGTGCGCGGATGCTCCATCGCGGTCACCGCGGTGCCGTCGATGTACCAGTGCGCGGAGACCGCGAGGATCGCCCGTGGCGTCGGCAGCGATTCGCCCAGCGCACGCCAGGCGTTTGTGTGTCTGTTCGCCTCCAGGGCGTTCATCGGGCTGCCGTGGCCGATGAACACGGTCGGCATGCGGGGTGTGTTCATGGTGTCGTTGTAGCCGCGCAGGCACGGTCGATAAATGCGTGGCGGGAATCGCTGTTATTCGCCCCGACCGCACCGTGAGTGGCATCGTCGAATGGGCACCTCTGGTCCGATCCTCTCCTCCTCGCAGCAGGGAAGGGCCAGAGTGAGGGCTTCTTACTGTGGGGCCGGCTTCAGCCGGCCTCTTTATTCAGAGTCAGGCTGAAGCCTGACCTACAGAAACCCCCGTCCCCCGCTGCGCGGA